>CAIJRY010000039.1 GCA_903823215.1 uncultured Spartobacteria bacterium | reverse complement strand
TTTCCATTTTCGGAACGCTGAATGATCCCCGTCGCCAGATTGCAAATCAGGCGGTGGTGACTGCAAAAAATGCACCGACGATCCATGCGACTCCTGCCGATAGTTCGGCGAGTGATGGAACGCTTGCACCCGGCTCACTCCTCACTATCCTCTCGCGCAACGGTGCCTGGTGGAAAGTTTCCGACGGTCCCGCCAAAACCGGATGGATTCTTTCAAACGCTGTCACCCCGCTGCTTCCTTCTTCAAACAGGCTGTAAGCGTATTGCTGCTTGGTGTCGGATGCCTCGCGGGTGCATGGTGTGCGGCCGATCCTTACGGTGCCTGGGATGGATTGCTGACACCTGCAAGCAGCTCTCCATTTTCCGCTATTTCACCGTTTGAAGCGGAGTATCGTTTTGGCTGGGAAGGAGTGGGTGCCGGGGGAGCGATGGTTCGCGTTTTTGCCAAAGAGGGGGGACGCCGCCAGATTGCGGTCAAGGGTGGTCCGAATGCCCTGATCCGAAAACTCTGGAACTATGAAGCCAACTACCTTGGTGAATCCGGGGGCAATGGCGAGGTGCCCTCATGGTTCCATATGGACGAGGGTATCCCCAAAGGGGATCTGTGCAGTGATGCATATTTCAGGAATGGGAATGTCATCGCCTGTCATCGGTTCATCGGAGAGAATAAACCTTGGGAGAGCACCGATCTTCCCGCGATCCGCGATCTCTTCTCAGCCATGCTCTTTGTGCGCAGCCAACCCCTGCACGATGGTGAGAAACTTCGGCTGACCGTTTTTCCCGATCAGAGCCCCTATCTCGTGGATCTTACGGTGGTCGGACGCGATAGCATTACCGTGATGGGTAAAAAAATCAGGGCGATCCGGTTTACGATCCGCATTCAGACCATCGAGACTCACGGAGAGCACAAAGGGAGACTGGCCCCGCACAAGAAGTTCCGCTCCGGGCGTGTCTGGATGTCTGATGATGAGCGGCGGCTTCCCCTGCGCGCCGAGGTGGATGTTTTTGTGGGGAGGGTCTTTGCGGAGATTGTACGGATCACCCAGCCGCTTTAATCCCTTTCATGATGACACGGTTTTTAAAGTTCAAGCCATTCAGGAATCTGCTGCTTGAAGGCGCCGGTATTACCGTCGGGCTTGCCGCGGCCTCATTTTCTGTTTTTGCCTCGGAAGCTTTCGCCTCCCGGCTCTGCGAGTGGTTGTCCCTGATCCTTATTGTGATTGTTATCTTGTGGCTTCCGGTTCGGGTGGTGATTGCGCTTATACGAAAAGAATGGTTGGGGGCAGTGATTCGGATTGTTCTGCTCCCCTTTGTACTGGTGGCTGGTCTTTTGGGGATGGTTGCAGGCTCCATGTCTGGCGGAGAAGCAACGGAGTGGGATTGGAAAAAATCGACGCTTCCCGTCGAGAAATCTGCGGAACAAAAACTGGTTGAACGGGGGGAGAAAATCGCCGGGGTGCTTTCCTCCAAGACGCCGGATGGAAGGCCGATGAAACTGAGATCTGTGAACCTTGTGATTGAGCAACGCGAACATGATGCCTTCCGAAAGATTGGATTCGAGTTTGATAAGATGAACCCCGGATTTTTCAGCATCGGTGCCGACTATCGGTTTGGGGGAGATGTCTGGAAACTGGACGGACACCACGGGAGTGGCGATCCGGAAACATTCAAGCGTAACGAGCAGGCGCTTGTTCCCCTTCTCCCGCAGCAGTTGGAGGGGAGTCTCATCTGGCCGCTGAAGGATACGGTTGTGAACCAACTGACCGATTTGGCCCGTGCAATGTGCACCGTTTTGGAAAAGGAACAGCCTCTCCCTGTGGAGGGTGCCTCTTGGAAATTGGAAGGGACAGACTTCAGGCATGGACTCGGGAAGGGAGACACCGATTCCATCCAACTTACCTTCGGGGCTTGGCGTGGCAGGGAGAGGGTTGCCTGGGCTTCTGCGGAATTGTTTTATGATGGAAAGAAAGCCCGTCTTGGGAGATGCGGAGGAGGAATTGAGGGGGGACATACGGCGAATTCCACCATGGATCATGAGGCTGCCGTGACAACCGTCCTGAGAGAGTGGCTGATTGAAGATCGGGAAATCGCGGAGAAGGTGCGCGAGCGAGGCCGCCCATGGAGGAGTTGTGAAGCGATGCTACCGGACGGGATGCGGATGATCTACCACGAGCAACCCGCCCATCCTTTTCTTGCCGAATACAACATGAGGATTGAGTTCATTCTGCCGGATGGCCGGAAGCGTCGCTTCGATCTTCCTATGAATACCGGAGGCAGAACCTCCGTACTTGCATACACCGGTGCGACACCCGACGGATTGACTGCCATACGCCTTGTTTCAGGCCGTCACTTTGATGTGGCGTTCGATCTGAAAACCCTGCGCTGGATCGATCCCGCAAAAATTACGGAAGCCATCTATGTCGGGGCCTTCCTTGAGGAGAAGACACCGCTGCAATGGTTCCCTGCTGTTCCTCAGGGTCAAGAGACTCCATCAAAAGAAAAAGCGCCGGGCCACTGAGGGCTCGGCGCTTTTTATAGGAGGGGGAAATCCTTGCTTACAGACGCGAGATCAGGAGTTCGCGCTGGAAAATGAGTTCCTTGGGAAGCTGACTGTAGAGCTTGAGGAAAAGCTCATCCTGCATGACGAGTTCGCGATGCCATTCGACCTTGTCGATCTTTTGAACTTCGTCAAATTTTTCCTTGGTCATCGTGCTTTCCAATCCGCGCATGTCGATGTCCTGATATTCCGGCACCCAGCCGATGGATGTCTCGATGGCGTGGGCTCCGAACTTGGAACGCTCCACGATCCACTTGAGCACGCGCATGTTGTCGCCGAATCCGGGCCAGAGGAACTTGCCCTCTGGGCTCTTGCGGAACCAGTTTACATGGAAGATACGGGGGAGGTGCTTGACCAAGTGGCGCATTTCCAGCCAGTGGGAGAAGTAGTCTCCCATGTTGTATCCGGCAAACGGAAGCATAGCCATCGGGTCACGGCGAACCTGTCCGATGGTTCCGGCCGCTGCAGCGGTCATCTCCGATCCGACGGTGGCACCGAGATAGACTCCATGCACCCAGTTGAAGGCTTGGAAGATGAGCGGCATCGTGGTGGCACGACGCCCGCCGAAGACCATGGCGCTGATTTTGACACCGGCTGGATTTTCCCAATCAGGATCAATAATGGGACAGTTTTTTGCAGGTGCGGTGAAACGGCTGTTTGGATGACTGGAGAGAACCGACTTGCCGTCGGCATCCTTGGTTTCAGGCGTCCAATCCTTGCCCTTCCAGTCGAGGAGATGCTTGGGGGCTTCCTTGGTCATGCCTTCCCACCAGACATCGCCGTCGTCGGTGAGGGCGACATTGGTGAAGATGGTGTTGCACTTGATGGAGTCCATCGCCATCGGATTGCTGTCGTAGGAGGTGCCGGGTGCGACGCCGAAGAAGCCTGCCTCGGGATTGATGGCGTGCAGCCATCCGTCAGGGCCTGGCTTGATCCAGGCGATGTCATCGCCGATACAGGAGACCTCCCATCCCTCGGCCTTCAGCTCCTTGGGAGGAATGATCATGGCGAAGTTGGTCTTGCCGCAGGCGCTTGGGAAGGCCGCGGTGACATAGGTCTTGGTTCCGCTGGGATCCTTGACTCCAAGGATGAGCATATGTTCGGCCATCCATCCCTCGTCGCGGGCCATGGCGGAGGCGATGCGCAGGGCAAAGCATTTCTTCCCAAGCAGGGCATTCCCGCCGTACCCCGAACCGAAGCTCATAATGAGGCGGTCTTCCGGGAAGTGGGTGATGTAGGTGTTCTCAGGATTGCAGGGCCATGGAATATCCTTCTCGCCCGCAGCCAGCGGCTTGCCGACGGAGTGCAGACATTTGACGAAATTGCCGGTCTTGGCGATTTCATCATAGACCTTTGCTCCCATGCGGGTCATGACGCGCATATTGGCCACAACATAGGGGCTATCGGAGATCTCAACACCGTATTGCGCGATCGGCGATCCGATGGGGCCCATGCTGAAGGGTACGACATACATCGTGCGTCCCTTCATGCATCCAGAGAAAAGGCCGTTGACCTTGGCCTTCATGACATCGGGTGCTTCCCAGTTATTGGTGGGACCCGCATCCTTCTTCGACTTCGAGCAGATGAAGGTGCGTTCCTCGACGCGTGCGACATCACGGGGGTCGCTGTTGACGAGTAGGGAATTGGGGCGCTTTTCGGGATTTAGCCAGCGTGCGGCTCCGGATGCCACGAGGCTGTCCTTCATGAGTTTGTCTTCAGCCTCGGAACCGTCGCACCAGAAGATGGCATCGGGTTGTGTCAGGGCTGCGATTTCACGAACCCAGTTGGTTACTGAGGTGATGTTCGGCGCTTGGGCGCCTAGTTTTGCGGTGTCATTTGATGTGCTCACTGTTCTGGTGTGCCCATTTTTTTTACGCTCTGCAAGAGCGATTATTACCATTCAAAAGCGACGCATTTTATTTCTTTTCTAGTGTAGAATTAGTCGATAGAATGATCTTTTTTTCTCTTGATAAAAGATTATCTATTCTCTCTGTAGAGTGCCATGTCAGAGAATCAGTAAAGCGCAGAGTACAGAAAACATTTTTTCTTGTTTCCGAGGCATTGTTGATGCGCTTCCCGATCGAGAGGAGTTGTGATGATAAGCTGGAGAAAAGTTATTCTTGAATGGAAAAAATAAATCCTCAAGTTGGGGTAGATGCAAAAAATCGTGGATCGCGGACTCATTCAGGAAAAAAACAACGAAACACCACTCCCTGAAATCGCTCATTTGGTACTGACTGTGGGACGCCTGCTTCTAGAGTGGGGCGCTAATGCCAGGATTGTCCATGAAGCGATTTCCCATACCGCCACAGGTCTCGGGTGTGACTCGGCGGATGCCTTCTGTCAGCACGCCGCCATCATCACCGTGATCCGCCGTGGTTCAGAATCGCATACCCAGATGGGAAAAGTGGGCGAGCATGTCGTCAATCTCCGCCGGACACAGAACCTTCAGGAGATCATCCAGCGTGTCAGCCATGGAGAGCTGACCTGCGCCCAGGCTCAGGAGGAAGTGGAGAAAGTGGCGGTCAGAACCAAACACTACCCTATCTGGTTTATCTGTCTGGCAACGGGACTTGCCTGTAGCTCCTTTGGGCGTCTGTTCAAATCAGACTGGGTATCCTTTCTCCCGACGCTCATCGGTGCAGGGGTGGGCCAGTATGTCAGGCATACCCTGTTCCATAAAAAATATAACATCTTTCTAACAGCCGGCACCGTGAGCTTCGTTGCCGCCACGATCGCCGGTTTTGGAGCCAAGGCCCTGGGCAGTGTCCATCTGCCGCTCGCCATGGTGGCTGCCGTGCTGCTTCTGGTGCCGGGTATTCCAGTCCTGAATGCCCAGATTGATGTCATAGAGGGCAAGCCCAATCTCGCCGCCGCACGGGCGCTGCGCATCACCTTCCTGCTGCTCTTCATGGCATTGGGACTTTCCGTGGCGCAGGGGATCGTGTTCTGGAACAGTCCGGCAGTGATGATTCCGACTCCTCCAGACTTTGATCTCTGGCTCCGCATTCTTCATCAGGCATTTTTCGGGGGTGTTGCCGCTGCTGGGTTCGGTGTACTCTTCAATACGCCACCACGCATTCTGGGCCTATGCTTTGCTTCGGGGGCCTTCGCATTGGCCATCCGCACCTTATGCCAGTCTTTCGATCTCGGCCTGCCTCTCTCCTCCTTTATTGCTGCGCTTTCCCTAGCCACGGTCGATCGCGCATGGCATCAGTCACAAACACTGCTTGGTTCCGTAATCGCTGTGGTAGGATGCATCGCCATGGTGCCTGGAAGCATGGCCGCCAAAGGGCTCATGGGATTGTTTGCCCTGATTCACGCAAAGCCGGAGGATACCGTGCTGCTGACCGGCACGATGGAGAATCTGATCATCGTCACCTTCACCCTCGTGGCCATCGGAATCGGTCTGATCATTCCCACCTTGGTCTATCCTCAGAAGGTGGAACATTGATTCGGTACTGAAAGTCGATAAAAAGCTGTCCAACCGTTGCAAGGTGGATAGATATTAATCCTCCCTCTCAAACATGCCTGCATCCATTCTACACGGCGAAGAAGAGCCTCTCTTTACACTCGGCGATTTTCCCGTCCGCCTGATTACTCTCCTGGTGGGGTTGCACAGCATCACCATGATTGTATGTGCCTTACTGCTATCGGCCGCGCACGGGGATTGGCTAAATATCTTTGCATATAACAGTTCTGAAGACGCGAGGGGGCAGATCTGGAGACTCTTTACATACGCCTTTGTGGCTCAGCCCGACATCTGGTTTCTCTTCCAGATGCTGATGCTTTACTACTTCGGCAAGGAGGTTGAGAACGGTCTCGGTTGGAAGCGCTTTGCCATCCTCTACGCCGGTCTTATCCTGCTTGGACCTTTGCTTTTGCAGGCGTTCGGTTATGCAGGGATCCCCCAGATCGCTGTCGGGGTGCAGGATGTGGGGTTTGCCGTCTTTGCCGCCTTTGTAGCGATGCATCCGGGGGCACAATTTTTCTTTGGTATGGCCGCGCGATGGGTCTTTGTGGCTCTGCTGACGATCTCCTCTCTTCAATACCTTGCGGCCCATCAACCGCCGCGCCTTCTTGTCCTGATCTCATCGAGTCTGATGGCCATTATGCTCATGCGCCGGGCCGGCTTTGAGGAACCACTCTTTGGGTGGGGTTTTGAATGGTCTCTACCGGGGTTCCAAAAACCGAAGCCCCGTTTTTCCGTCGTTCCGAGAGGTCGGGCTTCCTCCTCAGCTTCGTCCAAGAGTATTCCAAAAGACAAAGTGATCGACCCTATCATGGAGATGGATCTTCTTCTGGAAAAAATCAGCAGCAAGGGGATCGACAGCCTAAGCCGTGACGAACGCACTGCCCTTGAGAAGGCCCGTCAGGCGATCCTCCAACGAGAGGGTGGACGGTAGGAGGTTGTTCCGCGATGGCAAGCTCCGTGGAAAATCTCCGGGAGATTATTGCCCGACTTCGTGCTCCCGGGGGGTGTCCTTGGGATCGTGAACAGACGGCGGATTCACTGCGTCCCTCATTGATTGAGGAGGCTTACGAGGTGATTGACGCCATCGAGAGGAAGCACCCTTCGGATCTCGAAGAGGAACTCGGCGACTTGCTGATCAATATTCTCATGCAGGCGGAAATTGCCTCGGAGCAAAACGAATTTTCATTCGACTCGCTCGCTGCCGTGGCTACCGAGAAACTCATACGCCGCCATCCTCATGTTTTTGGCGATTCGACCGCAGAGTCCAGTGACGCCGTACTGACCCAGTGGGAGGAGATCAAACGCACCGAGAGAGCATCCAAGGGAGGTGGTGAAACCCTTCATTCCTCTCTCTTGGATGGTTTGGCGAAGGCATTTCCGGCCCTCGTGCGGGCACAGAAGATTCAGAAGAAAGCGGCCAAAGTTGGTTTTGATTGGGCGTGTCCCGAGGATGTGGTTGGAAAAGTCCGCGAGGAAATCGCCGAAGTTGAGGAGGAGATTACCGGTGTCGGTAAAGAAGACCGTAAGCAAAAGCTCACCGAGGAATTGGGAGATCTCCTTTTTGCCGTGGTGAATCTCACACGCATTCTTTCCGTCGATGCCGAGTCGGCGCTTCAGGCGGCCACGGATAAATTCACCCGCCGTTTTCATGCAATGGAGAAGCTTCTGCCCGAAGGGAGGAAGTTTACCGAACTTTCATTTGATGAGATGAATAGGCTCTGGGATCAGGCCAAGAACTCGGAGAAACTCGGCGGAGGTGCTTCATGAGCGTAACGGAACCCTTGCCACTTTCCCTTGCTATCGTCTCCTTCAATGAAGAGGCGAGGATCGGCAAATGCTTTGAGAGCACCAAGGGACTCGTGCGGGAAATCGTGGTCGTCGATAGCAACTCGACCGATGCCACCGTCGCCGTTTCCGAGGCTGCGGGTGCCCGTGTAATTCATCAACCGTGGCTCGGCCATTGCGCGCAAAAGCAGATGGCACTCGATGCCTGCACCCAGCCTTGGGTGCTCATGCTTGATTGCGATGAGCAGCTATCCGAGGAACTGCGGGAGTCCATACGGGATTTTTTCCGAACCGGTGATGCTGCCTGGTTTCAGGGAGGGAGATTCAACCGCAAGGTCTGTTTTCTGGGGCGCTGGATCACTCATGGCGACTGGTATCCTGATCGACAACTCCGGTTGATCCAGAGGGACAAGGCCCGTATCGGCGGCAAAGACCCCCATGACAAGGTCGAGCTTCAGGGGAGGTTCAAACAGCTGAAAGGGGATCTTCTACATGATTCTTTTCCGACCATCAAAAGCTACCTCGATAAGATCACCCCTTATGCCGATGACTTTCTGGAACGACAGATCAGGGAAGGAAGCCGTTGGTCCCTGACCGCCAATTTGCTGCGACCGCTCTGGAGATTTTTCCGTGCCTACATCCTGAGGCTCGGATTTCTCGATGGTTTCCCGGGATTCTGGATCGCCTACGCCACGGCATTCTCTGTCTTTATACGCTATAGCAGGAAGTATGAGAGTGAAGTGCGGAGAAACCTGAAATCCTAGTAGAGATGAGCCGATTCTAAAATTTTCAGCTTTCAAGTTTCAGCTTTCAGGTTTCTCATCGTTCCCATGTCCCTCACGCGCCGCTCTTTTCTTGGAATGCTCGGACTGCTTCCCGCAGCGCAGGCACTCCGTATACCTTCAGCCGCCGCCACACAGGTTCCGACAGGGGCGGTGCCGAGACGCATGTTTGGCAGGCATCAGGAGACACTGAGCTGTATCGGATTTGGTGGCCACACGCTGGCCATGGCTCCGACTGTTGAGGAGGCGAGCAATATCGCCCATTATGCGATCGATCAGGGGGTGAACTTCTTTGACAACTGCTGGGAATACCATGGAGGTCGCGCTGAGGACTGGATGGGGCAAGCCCTCTCGGGTGGATGGAGGGACAAGGCCTTCATCATGTCCAAGGTCTGTGTCCATCACGGGAAGCCCTTCAAACAGCCTTTTACGGGAACGGACAAGGAAATCGCGCTCCAGATGCTTGAGCAATCGTTAAAACGGCTCAAGACCGATCATCTCGACCTCTGGATGGTTCACGAGATCAAGGATGCGGATGTGGAGCCTGCATTCGCCAAAGGGGGTGTCATCGAGGCCCTCGCCGAGGCAAAACAGAAGGGGCTTGTACGCTATGTCGGATTCACCGGACACGACAGCCCTCAGGCCCATGTGAAGTTCATTAACGGCGGATTCGCCTTCGATGCCTCGCTCATGCCTGTCTCCGTCCTCGGAAACACCCTCCATGCCAAGGAATTCGATACGGTTGTCATGCCGCTCCTGAAGGAAAAAGGGATTGCCTGCATCGGTATGAAAGGCTTCGGTGGTAGCAAGCGCGCCGCCCTTCACGGCATGGTCACCATCAATCAGGTCATCAACTACGCCCTCAGTTATCCCGATGTGACCACGCAATGCATCGGCATTGACTCCATGGCCTTTGCCCAGCAAGCGGTGGCTGCTGCCCTTACCGCCACCCCGATGACGGTGGAAGAACGCAATAAATTTGTCGAACTGATCCAGGCCCGCGGAGGATCGGAATACGCAGCCTTCCTTAAAGAGGGGTATAATGACGGCGCCTGCTGTATTTCCTAGAAGGTAGAAGGGAGGCTTGGGAGTTTTACGGATAGCTTCGTTGTTGCTCGCTTGCGGTATGCCCGATACCGCTTCGCTCTCACGCCTAGCTTTCCAACAAAACTTCCTAAGCTTTGAATGTATAAGTTAGGGATATAATCTTCCTCATCGAAAATTTCCTCACTCCTTTGGTGGGTTTTTTATTAGCAGCCATTTCGTTCCTACATAAATGAAAGCACATGACACGAGAAGGGGAGTTAAAATGTGAGACCAATCACCTACTCCTAAAATCACATGTCTATAAAACATCCAACAAAGCAGCTGCAATCCAAACAATAAAATAAGCAACCCAAAGATTTTTTTGATTTTCATGGTTTGTGTGTTGCTCCTAACGTCTGGAACTGAACGACACAATCAACGGTACACCCATGCAAACCGGCTGACCTAATGGTGTTCGCTCCAGTGATTTGTTAGGTGTGTGGCTCATACAAATAAATCTTTGATAGCATTATTTATATCTGGCGGCGCTGGGAGCTGATAATCATAAAAATATTTGGAAGTAATACCCATCACCTCGCCATCAAGCTTGGTTGCAGTCCCCACCCAAGCCCCCTCTGGAAGAGTCTTTGTTGCACCACGCACAAACTCGACATGGGGTAAAGACATGTTCCAAGAATGATGAATCACTTTGCCATCTTTGACCATGACAAGAATGGTGTCTCCATCACGCATTTGAATTTTGTTGTTCATTTGAGTGAGGACGGAATGCACCTAACGTATTTTAGAATGACATGTCATTCTATTTCAATAATGACTGACAGGGATTTCCTGGGGAAGGAGGAACAAGCTGATTCATAGGGGAGGGCTACACCTGACACTGACGATTGGCAATCTCTGTTGAGAGGATGTTCAATTTCAGATTGGGCGTTTTGATTGCGATGAGAATGGATTTAAGGCGCAGTGAGGTTGGATGCAGCAGTAGGCCGCCAAGCGAGCTGTATATCTTATACTGCGAGAACAGGCGAACGCCCTGCGGCGCCAATCCCCACAAGCCTCCTGTTTTACTTCAGCACTGCGAGGATGATTGCTGTGAGCAGGAGTGCCGCACCGCCGAGTCTGGCGGGCCAATACTCCCTCGCGTTTCCTTCGCCTTTCGCTGCATCGACGATCACCGACCAGATGGTGCGGGAGGCGTAGAGAATATTGATCAGGGTGGCCTCTCCGAAGAAGCCGATCAGCATGATGACCAGCGGTGCCTGAAATCCAATGATGGTGCTGCCGAGGAGAAGTTCTTTCCGGGCTGCTGGCGGTGTGGGCGGAGCCTTGCCGAGCAGAGGAGTCATGGCCGCCAGTACGACAAACATCATTGGCTGGTAGAAGGCGACACCCGAGGTGCGTGCATAGCCCTGGGTCAGGACATCGACAAGGGCAAAGAGGATGCTGGCACCCATGGCCCAGCCCACGGCGGATCGGCGGTGACGCTTGTTGTGATCCGGGCCGGTTTGAAGCAGCGTGAGTCCCGCCACGGTAAGTACGGCGGCGGTCATGAGCTTCCAGCCAATCGGGGTGTGTAGCAGAAGGATGGAGAAGATGGCGACAAGGACGGTCTTGGTTCCAAGCAGGGGGGCACTGATGGAGAGGTCGGCTTTGGCAAGTGCCTCAACGGTACAGATGCGCCCGAGGAAGAGACAAAGTCCTGCAGTAGCAGCGGCAAAGGTTGCAGGCCAATTCGGATGTGTAGGGAAGTAGAATGCGAGAAAGACCAACGGCAAGGACCAGAGGGCCATTGCATAGTTTGAGAAAATCGTGACCCGTTTGCTCGTGGCTCCATGGTGCATGGAGGCCTTCAATTCCAGATAACCCAGGGAATAGAGGAAGGCGGCAGTTAACGCTCCGAGGGAAAAGAACATCTTATGTGGAGATGGTTGAAACTTGAGTTCTGAAATCTGAAAGAATGCTGGTTATTGTCTATACCATCTCTTGCTCGCTATGAAACCTGCATCGTCCTGATTTCTTGAGTTCCAGATTCTTTATTCGGTCGTGTTTCTGTGACGATGACACGCAAATACTCTAAGCGGAGGGCGTGTCGATCTCCCTGTTGGCTGCCACGAGTTTTTCGTAAAGGGGAACAAGGGCTTCGGGGATGAGGCGCGTGCCGGCAATCATCGGCATGAAGTTCTGATCTCCGGCCCATCGCGGAACGATGTGGAGATGGATGTGCTCCTCATACCCGGCACCCCCGGCAGCCCCGATATTGAAACCGACATTGAATCCCTGCGCCTGCGCCACCTGTCTCAACAGCAATTGGGCGCGGAGGGCGAGGTTCCAGAGATCGATCACCTCATCTGGAGTCAGGTCCTCCATGCGTGCGGTGCGTTGGTAAGGAACAGCCATGAGGTGACCCGCTGCATAGGGATATTTGTTCATCATCAGGAAGGCGTTCTTGTTCCGGGCGACGACAAGACGGGAGGCATCGTCGGAAGTCCGGGCAGCTTCGGCAAAAAAGTCCTCCTCGTTGGAGCGATCGCGCTGGAAATATTCCACACGCCAGGGAGACCAGAGATATTCGAGATGTTCTTTGGGAAATGACATGCGTTTGTTATGGGGTAGAACCCAATGGCTTTGCCAGACATTCAATCACTGCCTGTGCAGCCCTTTCGGAGGCGGATGCCGTTTCCCTGCTGCCGAGTGTGGCGACAACTTCTGATAACTCGGTTGAGAGCTGCTCCCGCGCCTCCCTGTTATTGAGCAACCGGAGAGCCTCGTCTGCAAGAGCGGCCGGCGTGGCATCGTGCTGGATGAACTCCCTGATGACGGGTCGCTCGGCAAGGATGTTGACAATGCCGAGATAGGGGACGCGGATCACGCGGATGCCGACCTCGTAGGTGAGCCAAGCCACACGATAGACTAGTGCATAGGGCAGGCCGAGACAGGCGGCTTCGAGGGTGGCGGTTCCGGAACAGACGAGTCCGACGGCGGCACGACGCATGAGGTCGCGGGAACTTCCAATCGAGATCGTGAGATCAATTTTCTTCTCATCAGCCATCGCTCGGATCAGCCCTGCATGATCCTCAGTGGCCGCTGCGACTTCAAAGCGGATGTCGGGGCGTGAACGGTGCACAAGCTCCGCCGCCCCCAGCATGGAGGGAAAGATTTTTGTGATCTCGCGCTCGCGGCTTCCGGGAAAGAGACCGAGGAGAGTCTCGTCCCGTTGCCCTGTTGACACTGCGTGCAACTCACCCGTCATCGGATGGCCTGCAAAGATAGTGCGGAGTCCCGAGGCCTCATAGATCTGCTGCTCGAAGGGAAAAATGCAGATCATCAGATCAAGCGCCCGGGCCATTTCCGGAATGCGACGGCGATTCCATGCCCAGACCTGGGGACTGATGTAATAGATGATTCTGGTGGGGATGCGCCGCTTCCGCACAGCCTTGGCAAGCCGGAGATTGAATCCTGGATAATCCACAAGGATGAGCGCCTCGGGAGGATCGGCAGCGAGTGCGTCGAGGAGTTCATCAAATTTTCGCTTAAAATAGCCGTAGTGCTTCAGGACATCCCAGAGACCGAGGACTCCCGCCTCGGCAATCCAGTTATCCAGAGAGCCGCCGGTAGCCGCGGCTTCATGAGCCATCTTGGGCCCGCCTTTGCCACTGAAACGGAGGAGAGGTTCGATTTGCCTGAGAGAGCGCATCAGCGCCGCTCCATGCGTGTCTCCGCTTGTCTCTCCCGCAACAATGGCGAGATGGCGTGCAGGTGCCATAAACACTAAACCGCCGTTGCTTTCTTGCGCGGGTCAGCTTCCTCAATCTGCTTGGTGATACGGATGGCAAGGTCGAGAGCTGCTGCCGCTTCGCGGCCTGTGACACGGGGCTGGAGTCCCTCCCGGGCGCAGGTGACAAAGGCGGCCAATTCCCGCTGGAGAGGCTCTCCCTTGATGACTTTCACCCGTTCCCGTTTGATCGTCCCATTTTTGAGGCGGAGGATGTAGCCGTTCTGTTTCTGGTAGTTAAGCGAGAGATAGGCATCTTCCTGGAAGATGCGGATCTTGCGCACTTTGTCACGGCTGATGCGACTGGCCGTGAGATTTGCCACGCAGCCATTCTCAAACCGGATACGGACATTGGCAATATCCTCCCCCTTGCTCAGCACTGCAATGCCGACAGCATCCACACTGGTGACTGGTGATCGGACAAGGTGAAGAAGGATTTCAAGGTCATGGATCATGACATCGAGCACCACGCCGATGTCCATGCTGCGATTCGGGTAAGGGGAGAGACGTGTGACCTCAAGAAATCGGGGGTTGGCAAGCTGCTGTTCGAGGGCTTCGAGGCCGGGATTGAATCGCTCGATGTGACCGATTTGCAGGATGCGGTTATGGGCGGTGGCGGTAGCCGCCAGATCAAGTGCCTGAGCGGTGTTGGTTGCGATCGGTTTCTCAATCAAGAGATGCTTGCCTTGTTTCAAAAGATAGGTGCCGACTTCATGATGCGATTCGGTTGGCGTGGCGACCGAGGCGACATCCACGATGGAGGCAAATTCCTCCAAGGTGGTACAGACTTTGCCTCCGTACCTGGCAGCCACGCGATCTGCATGGGCTTTGTTGGCGTCGAAAATGGCGGTGAGATCACAATCTGGAAGCTCGCTGTAGATACGGGCGTGGTTGATGCCGATGCTGCCTGGGCCGACAACGCCGGCGCGGATTGTATTCATGTCTTGATACCCCAGAGGGTGATTTTGTGTTGGGTTGCGAGTGTGTGGAGTTGATCTTCCTGAAGAAGGAGCGTGCGTCCGGCTTCCATGGCGATGGCACTCACGCCTGCCGCTGCCGCCGTTTCAAGTGTTCTGGGGCCGATGACCGGAACATCAAAGCGCATATCCTGGCGGGGTTTGGAGACCTTGACGACGACAGCTTCACCGTGTCCCAATTCTCCGCCGCGCTGGATGGTGGCATCCGTGCCATCAAATCCCTCGACGGCAAGAACGGTTCCTTTTTTGACAACAACTGTTTGGCCGATATCGAGTCGGCTGACCTCCTTGGCGATAGCAAGTCCGTAGGAGATGTCATCAAGGACGCGGGATTTTGGTTTCGGCCCTGAAATAAGACCTTCAGTGGCCAGATGTTTTTCCAGAAACGAAGTGGCAACAAGGAGCGGAACGCCAATTTTTTCCAGTTCTCCGGCAATCGCTCCAAAGAGTGTCTCGGCATTGCGTTCGCGAAGAGTCGCCAATAAAATCAGTGCGCGGACATCAGGCCTGAGATCGAAAAGGTGCTTCGGCGCGATTTGTCCCGCCATCATGGAGGCGGTGGCCCCGCTCTTCTTCGCCGCATCAAGAAGCCGGCCCAGTTGTCCCACTTTCATCCAGTGAATCTCATCGACAATGGCAACGAGGGAGGAGTCGGTTTCCCCCTCGAAGGCAGCCACGACGATCTTGTTCACACCTGCTTCCCGTGCTCCCTGCACGGCAAACTTCGGATAGGTGCCATTGCCGGCGATCAGGAAGAGTGTGTCGGGTTTCTGCACTGGAAACTTGGGTGAGTCCGAAGTCTAACGATAATCACGGCTCACAGGCAGCTAGAAAAACACCTTTCCGAGGCAGGGCAGGGGGATTCATGATTCGGCTATGAAACACTTTCTCAGGGGAGTCATGATGATTCTTGCTTTTTCGGGTTGGGCTGTGGCCGCCGCGCAACTCGATGTTACCGACAAGGAGACGGGTAAGGATCTTGTGCTTGGCAAAGGGGATGCCTTGGTGGTTCGTTTACCAGCCAATCCTTCCACCGGATACAGTTGGTACCTTGCTATTTCAAAGCTTGGATTATTAGAGGTTCCCGGAGAAGGCATCTGCGAGCCCATAAAATCTGAACACATGGTTGGAATGCCTCAAACCGTTGTCTGGACCTTGAAGGCCGTGAAGTCAGGCTCTCTGAGGATCACTTTTTCTTACATCAGACCTTGGGAAAAAGGCGTTGCCCCTCTGCGCATGGTCTCTTGGCCGATTACGGTGCGGTCCTGATCCTATGTCCAAACGCGTCATTCACTGGTTTCGCCGGGATTTTCGGATCACTGACAATACGGCACTGGCCGCTGCCGTGGCGGCTGCCGGTGGGGATGGAGAAGTGATTCCCGTTTATGTCATGAGTGACTGGAAGGGAATTCATGACTGGACGGGGGCGGCGCGGCAGGAATTTCTCTGTGGTTCACTGGCATCACTGGGCAAGAATCTCGAAGCCATCGGTGGGCGGTTGATTGTTCGCAGGGGGGATGCTGTGGTGGAATTGGAGAGGCTGGCTGCGGAGACGGGAGCCGAGGCGTTCTTTGCCAATCGTGACCCCGATCCCTACGGCCGTGCGACGGAGGCCCGACTGGCAACCCTCTGTCAGACCAAGGGTGTGGCATTATCATTGCACAAAGACATCTGCATTCACGAAAGGGATGAGGTGCTGACGGGGCAGGGGACAGTCTTTCGGGTCTTCACTCCCTATTCAAAGGTCTGGTTTGGTCTGCCAAAGCCAGCTCCATCACCCGCCATCAAGAGGATGAAAACACCGGAGGGGATTCCTTCATTGCCACTGCCTCAGCTGGTCGACTGGGGACTGATCAGCGGCCCATCGATTCCTGAGGCTGGAGAACGGGCGGCCCGGGAACGTCTGAAGCGATTTCTCGAAGCAGCGGTAGGACTCTACGGCGATCAGCGGGATATTCCCTCCCTTGCTGGGACAGCGCAAATGTCCCAAGATCTGCGTTTTGGACTGATCTCACCTCGTCAGATTTACACTGCTGCCAAAAAGAGAGAAGCAGAGCTGGCACCAGAAGGCCGCAAAAGCGTGATGAAATTTCTGACCGAGATCGTCTGGCGGGAATTTTACATGCAGTTGCTCTGGCATTATCCCGAGCTGCTGGAGCAGGAGTTCAATACCACCTGGCGAGGCATGGAATGGCCGGGTCTGAAGGGACATCCCGATGCCTTTGACCGCTGGTGTGGAGGACAAACCGGTTTTCCCATTGTCGATGCGGGAATGCGCCAACTGGCGGCGACAGGATGGATGCACAACCGTGTGAGGATGATTGTGGCAATGTTCCTGACCAAGGATCTGCATCTCGACTGGAGGTTGGGGGAGGCTTTTTTTATGCGTTCGCTGATCGACGGGGAGATTGCCAGCAATAACGGAGGCTGGCAGTGGAGTGCGGGGACGGGTGCCGATGCCGCTCCCTATTTTCGTATTCAAAATCCCTGGAGTCAGACCAAACGCTACGACCCGGAGGGAAGCTATATCCGTACATGGGTTCGGGAGCTTCGCGGTGTTTCCAAGGCCAGCTTGCTCGATCCTCCGGCTGATGGCCGTCCTATTGCTCCGGGATATCCGATACCGATCCTCGATCATGCCTCGGAGCGCGATCGGACGCTTGATATGTTTGCCCATCATAAGGCGAGTCTTGGTAGATAGGAAAATTGTCGAAATTGCATTGGGATTGATGATCTGCAAGAGTCTTCAGCCTATGCATGTCCGTCTGACCAAGGATTTCAGCTTTGAATCCGCTCATACCCTTCCGAATGTACCCGAGGGGCACAAATGCGGACGAATGCACGGGCACAGTTTCAAGGTCGAGGTTTCCGTGGAAGGGGAGGTTGATCCCCACATGGGTTGGTTGATGGATCACTCCGAGATCAGCCTTGCGGTGAAGCCGATCATCGAGGAACTCGATCACAATTACCTGAATGATATCCCCGGACTTGAGAATCCGACCTTTGAAATCCTTGCAGCTTGGATCTGGAATCGCCTCAAACCTGTCCTGCCGGGACTGGCCGAAATCGTGATTTGCGAGACCGCCTCGGCCCGCTGCAGTTATCGGGGAAACTAATTCTTCAAGTTTCAAGCTTACACCTCCCCATCACCATGATCCTAGACTCTCTTGCCAACTCCCATCTCTACGAGGGATTTCATCCCTCCTTTCCCAAAGCCTTTGCGTGGCTTCATTCCTTCGATCCGGCACTGGCCGATGGCAAATATGAAATCGACGATGCTGGTACTCTCGCCATCGTGCAGCGTTATGAGACCGCCCCATCCGCCGTCAAAAAGTGGGAGACCCATCGCGTGCATGGTGACATTCAGGTGGTCTATTCGGGAGAGGAATTCATCGGGTATACGGTAAGGGGGAAACTGACGGTCAAGACACCCTATCTTCCCGAAAAGGATGCGGAGTTTTATGAAGCTCCCTCATGCTCATCTTCCCGTCTCGTGCTCTCCAAAGGCTGCTTTACTGTTTTTCTGCCGGATGACGCACACCAACCGGGCGTCATGATCGATCAACCAAAACCGATTGTTAAAGTCGTTGTGAAGTTCAGAATTTAGGGAACCGCTGATTTAATCCCATGGGGTTGCGGCGATACAGGCCCTAGGCGATTGCCATTTTCTGAGGGGCCGCCCCGAGAAAAGGCTGATGCTTTGACGGGTTCCGCAGCTTGGGTTTGGAGACAAGCATGTAAATGGACGGGACGACAAAGAGGGTGAAGATGGTTCCGATGATCATCCCCGAAACAAGGACAATACCGATGCTGTTGCGCGCTCCCGCTCCCGGGCCGGAGGCAAAGATCAGGGGGGTATGTCCGAAGACTGTGGCTGCCGTCGTCATCAGGATGGGTCGCAGGCGGGTGCCCGATGCGGTTAGGATAGCATGCCATTTGTCCATTCCTCCCTCTTGGAGTTTGTTGGCAAATTCCACAATCAGGATGCCGTTTTTAGCCACGAGCCCGAAGAGGGTGATCAGCCCCACCTGGCTGTAGATATTGATGCTTGTGGCTCCGAGGAAGGTAAAAAGGAGTGCGGCGGAGAGTGCCAGCGGAACAGAGCCAAAAATGATGATGAAGGGATCGCGGAAGCTCTCGAATTGAGCTGCCAGTACCAGGAAAATCAGGATGAAGGAGACCACCATGGTTCCGACAAGGGTATTTCCCTCCTGACGGAGTTGTCGGGATTCTCCTGAGTAATCGATGACAAATCCACGGGGCAGGATCTCAGCCGCCCGATTTTCAAGAACCTTAAGTGCCTGATCGACGGTGACGCCAGGGGGGAGGAGACCGGAGATCTTGGCGGAGTTGAGTTGCTGAAAGCGGTTGATCTGACGAGGCTCGGTTGTGCGCTTGAGGGAGGCGAAGGTGGAGAGCTGCACCAGTTGCTTGTCCGGCCCCGTCACATAGATTTTGCCGAGCGCATCGGGATCAAGCCGGTTTTCACGGGAGAGTTGGGGTATTACCTTGTAGCTTCGTCCCTGTACGCTGAAACGGTTCACATAGTTGCCTCCGAGCAGGGTACCAAGATCCGCCCCGACTTTCTGGAGGTCGAGACCAAGTGCTGAAACCTTGTTCCGGTCAAAGACGATTTCCACCTGAGGCTGGTCATACTTCAGATCGGTATCGGCGTAGATGAAGATGCCGCTTTTGAAGGCCGTCTTCACGAGATCATTGGCTATTTCGAGCAGTTGACGCGGTTCGACTGTTGAGGAGATGACAAACTCAACTGGAAAATTGCTACCCCCCGGCAGTGCCGGAGGAGTCGTGGCGATGACCCTGACTCCGGGAATCTCTGCAAACTTCTTGCTCAGGATGGCGGCCAGCTGATCGCAGCTTCGCTGGCGCTGATTGTGAGGGACGGTGCGAATCCCACCGAATCCACCGCTTGGGTTGTTGATCTGGAAGGTATGCCAGGTTTCGGGGAGTGACTTATAAGCATCATAGATCAAGTCGGCGTAGAGCAGTGTCTGATCAATAGTGGAGAAAGGAGAGGCTTGGACAATGCAATAGACAATACCCTGATCCTCTTTCGGAGAGAGTTCCTTGGGGGAGAGGAGATAGAAGGGGTAGATGAGTACAATCCAGAACCCGGCTACGGTCAGCACGGCGCCTCGATGACGCAGCATCGCGGCAAGAAGCGTGACATACCCTTTTTGCAGGGATGTGAAGCGACGGTTCACCCAGCCTGCGTAGCCGCGTGTATCATCCCCGCGCCTCAGAAGTCGCGAACACATCATGGGTGAAAGAGTGAGGGCCACGATGCCCGAGATGAAGACGGCCCCGGCCAGGGTAAGCGCAAACTCCCGGAAGAGTGCGCCTGTGAGCCCTCCTTGAATCCCAATAGGGGTGTAGACAGCGGCTAGGGTGATCGTCATGGCAATGATCGGCCCAAGGAGTTCCCGTCCACTGATCATTGCAGCTTGCAAAGGAGTGAGTCCCTCATGGAGGTGTCGTTCGACATTCTCCACGACGACAATCGCATCATCCACGACAAGCCCGACCGCCAGCACCACGGCAAGCAGGGTGAGCAGATTCACAGTGAAGCCGAAGAGCACCATAATGAAGGCTGTGCCAATCAGGGAAATCGGAATCGCCACGACGGGGATGAGCACTGAGCGGAAAGAGCCCAGGAAGAGGAAAATGACAATGATGACGATGGCCAGTGTCTCCGAGAGGGTCTTGAAGACATCGGCAATGGCATCCCGGATGTAGTCACTGGAGTCATAGGGAATATCCAGGGTCATGCCAGGAGGGAGGAGCTTGCGTAACTCCGGCACCTGTTGTTGGACAAGCTTGCAGACATCCAGGGTGTTGGCAGTCGGCAGACACCAAATGCCGAGAAACTTCGCGCTCTTGCCGTCGAAGCGGACATCCGAGTCGTAATCCTCGGCACCCATCTCCACCTCGGCAATGTCCTGAAGGCGGACAAGCACGCCGTTCTTTTCCTTGACGACGAGCTGACGGAATTCCTCCGGGGAGGTGAGGTTGGTGTTGGCGATCAGATTGATGGCGGTCATCGTTCCTTTCGTCTTGCCAATGGCGGCGAGGTAGTTGTTGGACTGAAGTGCGTTGCGGACATCGGAGGCCGAGACCCCGAGGGCGGCAAGCCGATCCGGTTTCAGCCAGATACGCATTGCGAAGGTGCGTGCTCCAAGCACATCGGCACGCTGCACACCGGTGATGGCGGTGAGCTTGGGTTGGATCACCCGTGTGAGAAAATCGGTGAGCTGATTGGGCTCCATGTTCTTTGAGGAGAAGCCGAGATACATGGCTGCCCTGAGCTCATCCGCATTCTGGAGTGTGATGACGGGGTTTTCAGACTCGGGTGGAAGGTCGTTGCGAACCTGGGCAAGCTTCGCCTGAATCTGGGTCAGGGCGGCATTGGGATCGTAATTGAGCTTCAGGTGAACGGTGATCGTGCTGACGCTCTGGGCACTGGAGCTCTCGATATAATCGATACCCTCCGCAGCGGCGATGACTCGTTCAAGGGGAGTCGTGATGTATCCTCTCACCAGATCGGCATTGGCACCGATGTAGTTGGTGGTGACCTGGATCACCGCAATATCACTTCGCGGATACTGACGGACATTCAGCACCCGGATGGATTGCACGCCAGCCAGCAGGATGACAAGGCTGACCACAAGGGCCAGCACGGGACGCTTAATGAAGAGATCGGTGAAGTGCATGATCGGTAGCCGGAGTTTTATCTGATCGCGTACCCGTTAGCTCTGAGCTGGTTTGGGGGAGGGATCGTTGCCCGGTTGCACGCTGTTATTGATCTTCACTGCACCGCCCTGCCTGAGCTTGAAGAGTCCGGATGTGGCGATCTGGTCACCCTGCTTCAGGCCCTTGAGCACTTCAATCTGATCGCCCCGCGTTTTTCCCAACACAACCGACTGCTCCCTCACTCCGAGAAACGCGACTCCATCAGGCCCTTTCATTTCCTCGATGACAAAGACGGAATCCCCATAGGGGGCGTACTGGACAGCCGTTGAGGGAATCATGACGACATTTTTCTTATCCGGTAGAAGTGTCTGCACGGCGGCGAACATTCCCGATCGCAGAAGATGGTCGGGGTTCGCAACCGTGCCTTGAACCTGAATGTTTCGCGTCGAGGTATCGACAATGGAGTTGATGGCCGTGATCGCCCCGGTGAATGTTTTTTCCGGCAGACCATCGGCCTGAATGCGGATGGCCTGCCCTTCGGATAGTCTGCCAATGTATTGCTGGGGTAGGGCAAAATTCACGTAAATGGGATCAAGAGATTCAAGCTGCACGATCGGATCGCCGCTTTTGAGGTACTGACCGACATTGATCTGCCTGATGCCGAGGACTCCGCCGAAGGGAGAGCGGAGGGTCTTACGATCAATGATCGCCTGGGTTTCCTCGACAGAGGAAACGGCACCATCGTAGAGGCTTTTTGCCTCGTCGTAGGCCGATTTGGCAATGACCCGTTTGTCATTCAGATCCTGAGCGCGTTCCAGATTCTGCCGGGCAAGATCGAGCTTGGATTTGGCGGTTCGCAGTTGCGCTTCCTCCTGTCGCGTGTCGAGCTGAACGAGTAGTTGGCCGTTGGTGGCCGAAGTGCCAGATTCAAAGGAGATGGATTTGACGATGCCCGGCAAATCGGCGCTTAGCATCACTCCCTGCGGGGAGCTCAAAGATCCCACGGCCTCAAGAACGGGGGCCACAACTTCCTCCTTCACGGTCAACGAAGTCACGGCATCCGGGGGCATCTTGAAGGATTTTCCCTTGGCGATAGCCTGCGAGATTTGAAAAAACTTGATCCCTCCGAGAGCCAGAATCACAAGCAACATCCCGATGATCGAGAGGATCAGGACGAACTTCGGGTGTTTAGGTGGTTTTGGGTCGTCGGCCAGTGTGATGACCTCCGGCTGTGCCGGGGTGATTGACTGCTGATAACTGGAAGGTTCTTCGCTCATGATTACTTAATGCCATTAAGTAATCAGTCTGCAACATAATGGTCAAGTGGTAACGCGGCCCACCATTCTGACTGCGGGAGCTAATTTTTTCGGATGGAGACGCGCTTCTGAGTCGCCCGGGCAACCTTTTTTACCTCAGGATCGGGTTTGGTCCTGCGATCAGCGGGGCCCTCCCACATCCGGAATCCACCCAGAAAAGCATTGGCATTATTTCCGGCAATACAGGCAGGAGGAAGATCGCCAAGTTTCTTCGCGTTACCACCTCCGAGAACGACATAGTCGGGGAGAATGGCGGCGGTGAGGATTTCGACCGTCTCAAAGACATGTTTCTTCCAGCGAGCCTTGCCGCTTTTTTCCATGCCATGAACGCCGACATACTCCTCGAAAGTTTTCTTCTTGAACGGGAGATGCCCCAACTCCAGCGGGAGGAGGACATCATCGAGAACCACAGCACTGCCGAGACCGGTACCAAACCCAAGGAAGAGCATCTTGCCCCCTTTGTAACTCCCCAGAGCCTGCATTGCCGCGTCGTTGATCATCTTGACGGGGCAGCCGAAAGCCTTTTCGTAATTAAAATCAACCCAGCCCTTACCGATATTGAATGGCTCTGCAACCGGGGCGTTATTGTGAACCGGAGCAGGGAAGCCGATGGAAACCACATCATAGCTCCACCCCTTGGCCAGCACCTTCACATCCTTGACGAGTTGCTGCGGTGTAAAATCAGGGCCGGAAGGCATCTTGCGCGGTTCCTGCTCACCACTCAGGAGAATCTTCACATTCGTACCACCGACATCAATGGAAAGGACATTCATAATGAGAAAGGGGGTTAAATGAATCCGGGTTGCCTTTGCAGATGTGCCTGTTCCTGAGCCTGTGGTCAAGTCGCGAACATCATACTTCGACCACCGGGTCGCTGGATCGCAGATGGATGAGGATCATTCTGATCATCTCTTCGGGGAGATGAAGAATCCTGGAGAGGGAAAGACGGTATGTTTCCATTTGCGGACGGTAGTTGGCGATGAGTTTTCCTCGGCCTCCCTGATCCGTCTTGAAGTCGATGAGATCAGCAGAGATGGCGCGGCCCTGTGTATCCCGGAAGATCACAACACGGTCGAAGCAGCCAGAGATCCATTCTCCACCGAGTACGAGATCGAAGCATTGTTCGCGCCACAGGGTAAAGTGGCCCGGGGGTCTGCAAAAAAGTTCTTGAATGGAAGGATGTTCGAGGCAGGGAAGCATCAGATCCCTGGCTTCCGGCGAAGCCGCATCCGGCAGGCTTGCAGGAAGCCATTCGATCGATTCAAAGAGAGCATGGATTTCCGAGCCAAGCGCGGTGGCATTGTTCGGTAAAAAGGCCTGATCTCCCCGTAGCACATGATGAGCGCTATCGGAGGGGCTGGATTTTTTTAATGAGGGAGCGCGTGGAGGTATGGAAATTGTGCGAGGCCTTAAATCACGGAAAGTCTCTGCTGGTCTGGGCTGAAACTTTTCATACCACGCGGGATCACCAAGTGTTAGGAGCGTGTCCTCTGGCGATTCTTCGCTGAATTCAGGCATCTTCTCCAACCCTGCTTTAAGCAATTGGGGGAAATTGGGGCATTTTCCGGCATCGAGTTTTTTTGACTCCGGACTCAACACATAGAGTGCTCGTTTTGCACGACTGAGAGCAACATACCAGACGCAGAGTTCTTCGAATGCACCGTCAAATCGTTTGCTCTGTGCCGCCAGTGCCAATGTCTCATTGCCGGGGACATTCCGAATCTCTTCGGAAGGGAGTTTCATGAGGAATGTTTCTCCCCGAGCATTCTGATGCTCCGCCAAAGCACTCGAAGTGAGCGAATCAAGAGCCTTTTGTGAACCCGCCATGGGAATGAGCACCATGTCGTATTCCAGCCCCTTGGCTTTATGAATGGTCATGATCTGCACCGCGTGAGGGGCAGATCGTCCCTGCTCCTCGTAGCTCTCCAGCAGGGTTAAAAAATCATCCACACTCGTGATGCCCGAGCTGTCGGCCTTCCTTGCGGCACGATGTAGCGCAGCAGTTCGTTCTTTGCTGAACTCATCATGCATGAGGGGAGCGAGCTTTTCTGTGATCCACTTTGTCACGGCGGCAAATCCTCCTTCTGCAAGTAATTCGGCGCTCCGCCGCACGAGAAGCGCCAGATCGCCATCGCGATCCCCGGATGGAAAAAAACATCCGCGTAACGGCTCCATAGAGAGATGATTCAGGGCAAAGAGATCACCCGAATGAACGGAGAGAGAAAGCGCTGAACGAAGTGCCGCGGCGACAGGGTTGTCTCGTCCAACAGGAGGTGTGCTCTCGCTCAAAGCCTCTATCCCCGCATGGCGGAGTGTTTCCTGCCACTGTCTGGCTTCTTTCCCCGAGCGAACAAGGAGGGCGATGGTCAGTCCTTTCTTAAGGAGTGACTGCATCGGACGCAGTAACTCCACAACCTGATCCTCAAGATTTGCCTCCTGACTCGGGTCATAACTCTTCCAGGAGAAAAATCCCGGCATCGCCCCGGGTGCGCTGCCCGGAAGATGGTGTGTCCATGCGGCATTCCAGCGTTGACGCACCGACTCGGGAAGCGATATCGCCGTCGTGTCGAGGTCTCCGAAGACGGCATTGAGCGTGGAGAGAATCTCCCTTGATGATCTCCAGGAGGTATTCAGCATGGCGCGTTCCAATCCTCCTCCGGTCTTGTAGCGATCATACAATTCGTCAAAGAGCCGCGAGTCTCCCTGCCGCCATCCGTAGATTGCCTGCTTGATGTCGCCCACGCAGAAAAAAGAACGCTCCCCACCCCTTGCCGCCTCACTGATCACCTCATCCAGGATATTTTCCAGGGCGCGATACTGGCTCCGGCTCGTGTCTTGAAATTCATCAAGCAACCAGTGATCGAAAAGGGCGTCGATGCGCTCATCAAGTTGCAACCGGAGATCGGCGCTGTCTGTCCGGGAATTCCTGCCGATGCCGGTGAAGTCTTCCACCGGTTGGAGGAGTCGCGTCACATCGGAGAAGGAAAGTTTTCCCTGTCCGCGGACATGTGCTTCATATTCCTCCTCATAATGTGAAAGGAGGTGGTGTATGGCCGAGGTTTCGCGCAACCGATACTCGGTGCATTCGTGGAGATACTGCCCGACAAGTGCCGCCGCCGCCACGGAAGCCTCAAAACTGATTTCATACGACTTTCTGTGGAAAAATTTCCCTGCTCCCGATTTCCACTCTGGAAATGAAGCCATGATTTTAGCAATCCCCGAGTTTGGAGCGACTCCACGGGAGAGATGCTGAAGTTGCAACCATGCCTTCCTTGCATCCGCTGAAAACTCAGGGGCTCCTCGTTCCCTTTCCACAATGTCAATGCAGCTCAGACGATCGGCGTGGGAGAGAACTTCCCACGGGTTGGTGGCTCCGTCCCAAATTCGCGAGGGATGTCCCCATGCTCCTATTTCAGGATGATCAAGAAAAAACTCGTGAGCCTCCTGACACATTGAGTTCAGCTCTTTGGAGACGGAGCTTCGGACCGTATCTTCGTCGCGTTCAAAGAGTGACTGAATCAACAAGTCTCTCTCCTGCTTGGTAAGCTTGGCGAGGGCATGGCGAAGCGATGAGTTCGCCGCGAGTTCTTTGGCGTGCGTGTCGAGGAGGGAGGGGATTC
>CAIJRY010000038.1 GCA_903823215.1 uncultured Spartobacteria bacterium | reverse complement strand
GGCGGTTGGGTAAGCCAGCACTCACGCCAAAAGGTACTAAAACTCTCCCTGCCTCGTTCAAAGCGCCCCTGGATGGACTCTATCTTCCGCCAAATCGACGACCGCCCGCCTCCATTCAATTACTCTACTGCATAATCCGGGATGAACACTCCTGAATTTGACATGATGGGGTTTGGCGAAGTTCTGCTCCGTCTCACACCCTCAGGCCGGGGCCGTATTCTCGGAGCGGAGCATTTTGAGAGGGAAATTGGCGGAGCCGAACTGAATGTGGCAGCCGGACTTGCGATGCTCGGACTCAGGACAGCAATGATCACGAGTCTTCCCGATTCTCCGATCGGTCAATTCGCCAGGAACAGAATCCGCTTCACGGGGGTCAGTGATGACTGGGTGTATTTTGATCAGTCAGCAGAGGCTCGGCTCGGCCTCTACTTCTATGAACACGGGGAGAGTCCTCGGAAACCGATGGTGATCTACGACCGCAAGGGGTCGACTTTCAGCAAATTCCTTATCAAAAATCTTGATCCTTCGCCTATTGGCAGGGCGAGGCTCCTGCATCTGACAGGAATCACGCTGGGACTCGGAACGGAGATGCGAGCGCAGGCTCTTCATTTGGTGCGCGCTTTTCATGAAGCGGGAGGCATTGTTTCCTTCGATGTGAATTACCGCGCCGCGCTTTGGAGCGAGAGTGATGCTAGGGAATGCCTCAAGGAGATCCTTCCGCTGACCAATTTTCTCTTTGTTTCCGAGGAAACTGCTCGGCGTCTCCCAGAGCGGACGGGTGACCTCCAGTCCATCCAGCAATCTTTTGCCAAGGAATTTGGATGCAAGGTTGTTGCGACTACTCGCCGCACGGTGGAAAGTCCAACCCGGCATTCCTGGGATTCTTTGGTCTATGATGCCAAGACCGATCAATTTCACTCCGAGGAGCCGTATCGATCCATCGAGGTGGTTGATCGGATCGGCAGTGGTGATGCCTTTGTGGCGGGGGCTCTTTACGGCCTTCTGGCCGGAAACGGGGCTGCTGACGCGGTGAGCTACGGCAACGCACTTGCAGCCATCAAGTGTACCCTGCATGGTGACATGGTGCTTAGCAATCGACGGGAGATCTTATCGGTCATCAGACAGCATCAGGCATTCGGTCAGGGCGATGAAATGAGCCGCTGATCAGTCCGGGAGATGGTGCGCGATGCAGGGTTCGAACCTGCGACTTCTTGCGTGTGAAGCAAGCGCTCTACCACTGAGCTAATCGCGCATGTTGTTTAACTCAAGGCGCTTATGTTATTATTTGTGAGGTAAAGCACTTGCTTTGTACCCCGAAATTGTAACCCTCAGACTTCCTTTCGCAAGCAGATTGAAGAGGCAAGTTCTATTGGGATCAAAAGAATCGGATTAGAGATAAGTGTACTCAAAACTAATTCTGAACTGCATGTAACAATTTGGCAGCTCCGATTTTGGAATAATTTCCCGCTTCGATGGCAATGATCTTGCCGCTTCGATCCACCACAAGGGCATAGACCATTTTTTCAGAAGGCAATCCACAAGTCTGCATGAACGTCTTCTTGTCGGTGTAAGCGGTCCAGACATGGGATCGCACCTCCTTGCTTGGGATGCCGCCCCTCATGCCGGTATTAATGAACCAGCGCATAAATATTCCTGGGTTGTCTATAAGAGGCATCTCAATCCAGGGAAGAGTGTTGGAAGGGGCACTCAGTCCAAGTCCTTTCGTCCAGGTATCGACGTCAGCTTGCTGTTCCTCCTCGAAAGCAATCATGACAAGTGCTCTTTCTCCGGGAAATTCGGTAGGAGCTTTCCAGGGCTTGTTATTGAGATCTTTGCCGGAGACTTGGGGAAAGTGTACCGGTAGTTCAGCGAATGCAGCATTCATCAGGAGCAATGCGACCAAGAATACCAAAGGGGAGGATTTCATGATTTTTATTACGATTTATCGTGCTTGGGACATCAGCTTGACCTTGATATTTGGATTTTTTGGTGGAACGCCGTGCTTGGTGAGATAGTCCGAGATCTCGGCAGCTATCTCCATCGAGGTGCGCGTGGTGTCCTTGCTCAATCCCGGCATCGACACCCCCCAAATCAGAGGAAGAATGGTCGTTGGATCAGGAGGACCCATCAGGATGCCAGGTCCAGGTTCCATATTAGAACCCCCACTGGTCTTGAAGTTTAGGATTTCGACCTCTTTTCCAGTAGAGAGGCTTGCAACATTGACAGTGGTTTCGATTTTGGTGCCTCCGAACCCAAAGCCGAACAAGGTGCGCAAGGCGCGGCTTCCTTGATTGACACGATCAAAGGTGCCTGTGATCAGCCAATAATTCCCCTTGGGTGGCTGAGTATTCGTTGCAAGCACCTCGGCTGGAAGGACTGATTCATTCAGTTTTTTTACCAGATCACTGGAAAGTTGCGAAGCAGTCTTGGCTTTGAATTCTACAAGCGAATCTCCTTTTCGATCCACTCGGAAGACACTCTCGATCCCGGTGAATTCACGGACATAAATTTTCTTGGGGGCGATGAACTTTTGATTCACAGCAGTCTTGACTTTGCAGACGCTGATCGAGGCGCATCCGCTTAGAAACAGGACGGGCATGAGTACGATGGCTCCGAGGAATAATTTCTTCATGGTGCTATCTGTATAAGCGACGGAATGATCCGTCCCTCAAATGGTGACGGGCGGTTTCTAGACGGGATGGGCGGTCCGATCCTTTGGGGGGATGCAAAAATAGCGAGTCCTTTAGTTGCCTGCCCGATCGAATGTCTGCGGGACTTTGACTATACGCTTTAGGTCGTAACCTTGGCTGGCAGCTTTTTCTAGAAGCACCTGGTAGTTGCTGTCAGACAAAGCTGGGGTTCGCGCCATAATCCAGATCAGATCACGCGTAGGGTAGCCGATGATGGTGGTACTATAATCAGGAGCTAGATCGATCACGAAGTAAGGAGCCTTGAAGGGCCAGAAGAATTGGACACCCCAACGTGCATTGCTCTTCCTATCGAGCACGGTAGCCAGCGCGTGCATTTCTTGGCACTTTGCGGAAAGCTCTTTCTCATGGAAGACATAGGTAATATCGATCCGGCCATCAGGCCTCATCTTGTAGATGTCCATCGTCCCAACATTGTTCTTCTCAAAAATCCAAGGGATTGTGCCGATCACATACCAATCTCCCATGAAACGAGGAAGATCCACATGTTCGACGGTTTTTAGAGGCCGTTTCATCTCAGGTGATGTTGAGCATCCAATCGGTACGGTCAACCCCACAAGAAAGATAAAAATAAGGTGTTTTTTCATTACATGCCTACAATCGACGGGATGGTTTAGATTACCTAGGGAATTACAGTGAAACCTGATTAATAAATCAAAGGCTCCTGGTTTCTCGGAACTGCAAGGAGGCTCTTCGGCTAAACTCTACGACTACTCCACTACGAAGAGTAGCCCTTAGCGTGTTGCTAAACCATGGATCGATCAATTGGATGTCTTCAAGATTTACTACCTGAGCACGATTCGCTTTGAAAAAAAGATCTTGAGGAAGCCGCTGCTCGATGGTGGAGAGTGCACGATGAATCACTGCTGATTCCTTGCCGAAATGGATTCGGGAATGATTGCCCTCAGACTCAATGAGGCTGATCTCCGTTATCGGAACATATTTGTTTGTATCAAAATGCCTGAGAAAAATTCGAGCGTTCCGATCAAACCTATCTTCGCTAGTTTCATCGGATCTGCCTTTTTCCTTCAGGTGAATTTTGTGCACTGCATGTTCCAAGCGATTAGGGCGGATCGGTTTTACCAAATAATCAATAGCGTCAACATCAAAGGCCCTCACAGCAAAGTCGGCATGAGCTGTGGTAAAGATCACTAAGGGTTTTTCCCCATGAATTGACTTGAGGAGATCAAACCCAGTTCCTCCTCGCAGATGAACATCCAGAAAGAGCACATCTGGCTGATGCTCACTTATTAGAAGCAACCCTTCCTTGGGTGAGACGGCTTCTCCAACCACGGTGATTTCGGGATGGGACTCGAGAAGTAATTTCAACTCTTTGCGTGCCAACGGTTCATCCTCAACAATGAGTGCTTTCATTTTTTTGAAACTAGTTTGACAGGGTAACGCAGACTGCAGCGAACGGTATTTTCATCCAGAGACTCAAGCTCCGCTACCCCATCGTTCCCATAGATTAACTGAAGTCTTTCACGGACATTTTTTAATCCGATTCCCAAGGATGAAGAGGAGTCGGGTTCTGAAAGGTTGCCGGGGCTTTCAACACCAATGTTTACCTCATCGCCCTTGAGAGCTGTTGAGATGGTGATTGTGGCGGCATGCTCATGCCTCTGAACGCCGTGCTTGATTGCGTTTTCCACAATTGTCAGCAACATCAGCGGCGGAATATCAATTGTACAGAGCTTATCATCCACTCTCTCTATCACATGGAGATGGTCTCCGAATCGGAGTTTCTCAACGGCAAGATAGTCCCTGACCAATTCCATTTCCTTGCCGAGATGTACTGTCATTTCCTGATTGATGGAAAGAGTTGCCCTCAGCACTTCAGCTAATCTCGTGACCGCTTCTCTGGCTTCCAAGGAAGTTGAAGGGATGAGAGCCCTGATTGAATTTAACGCGTTGAAAAGAAAGTGAGGGTTGAGCTGATGACGAAGTGCCTCCAGTTGGCTCGATGTAATAGCTTCACGGAGCATGAGTTGTTCCTGAAGAACTCGATGAAATCCTTCATAGAAGTGGAAGAGGAAATAAATAGCCATCCAAGCTCCCACAAGGCTGCTGTTAATCATGAGGGCAATCGTGAAAGTCTCCATCTTGCCCTCAATGGCAGAGGGTGCTTTCAACAGTGTCACGCCAATGAAGCTGAGCACCAGCGTGGTGATCGCAAGAGCCGCTGCGTAACGGGCGATCAGTCTGCCAGGAGTCATTTCCAGCCATTCCCCCCTTTTGATGATCATGCGGAGCAGGTGGGTGGCGACCAGCCCTGCCAGACAGGTCAACGGCAGAAACTGGTGGTCCTGTCCTGCGGAGGTATGCGGTGAGGCAAGACTCTGAAGCGCATCCATGATCCTGCCGAAGAGTGCCACCCCTCCCCATCCAAAGAGCTGACATCCCCAGTAGGTGACGGGATCGGTTTCTTTGGGCTTTCTATACATTGACTTCATTACGACTGACAGTCTGCCTAATCCGAAGAAAAAATGACCAACGGTTCAAGAGCGTGACGAATGGTAATGGTTCCTATTGATAGAAATTTAAAATTAGCAACCCGTTTTTATAATCCAGGGGTGTAAGTTGGGTCTGTCGTATGTGATCTGGGAGGTATCAGCACTTCTCCGCAAGGAGATAAGCATAATCATCGTTTTGCAATCGGGTGTAAAACAGGCACTCTTTATGCATGGCTCGCAGCGCGCCCCTTCCTCCACTTTCGGCTCAGGTCAGTGACTCGCGCTATTGCTTTCTCTCGACATCCACGGCTCCCACCAAAGGGATGCGCCTCCTGATGGCGGGACGGGAGTTTTGCCGTGAGGAGTATCAGGTGGTGCGGCAGGGATATCCCTCGTTTGCTCTCGAACTCGTTGTGGCCGGATCGGGAACGCTGGAACTGGGCGGAAAGAAATTAGCCCTGCTCCCGGGCACGATTTTCAGCTATGGCCCGGGAGTCCCTCATGCAATAAGGTCTCAGCCAGGTGAGCGGCTGGTGAAGTACTTCGTTGATTTTGTGGGGCTTGAGGCAGAGAAGCTTATGGAAAGCGCTAAAGTGAAGGCAGGGAAGGTGGCAATGATTCGTGATGCCGAGCCTCTTGTCGCGGTTTTTGATCTGCTGATCAATCGTGGTGGGCGTATCTCAAAAAACAATACGGATCTCTGCACGGACTATCTGAAGGCTATTTTGAGAATGAGCAGCGAGACGTTGCCTCTGCGTTCTCGAAAAATTCAGAAGGATAATTGCTATAACCGCGCCGTGACACTCATTGATCGGGAATATGCGTCGATCAGGACACTGGAGGAATTGGCTGGTCGTTTGGGAGTGAGTCCCGCTCATTTGAGCCGTTCCTTCAGAGCTGTGGGGGAACCGCCGCCTTCACAGCGGCTTTCGCGGAAAAAGATGACCCATGCGGCGGGCCTCCTGCTCTCAGGCGAATGGAAGGTGAAGCAAGTGGCCTATCATCTCGGTTATGCGACCCCCTTTCATTTTTCCTCCGTTTTCAAACGCCATTTCGGCTATTCCCCCCGTGCATTGCAGAAACAGATGAGGGGAGGAACGCGTTGAGGGTATGCGCGTCACAACCAAAAGAGTACCCAGATCAAGAATTGATATGTTTTTATCAAGAATCGGTATGTTTCTTGTGATGCGGAAGATGTGACGAGATGTCATGGTGGTTGCATGAGATTCCCCCTCGCTGCAATCATCCTCTCTTCCCTCCTCAGCTCGGTCACCTGCATAAAGGCCGAAGAAAACGGCACCGTTCCAGCCAAGGAACTCCCTCCTACGGGACCGGGCCGCTTTGAGGCAACCGATGCCTCGTTGAAGCAATACGCGTACCCCGACTGGTTCCGCGACGCAAAGTTTGGAATTTGGGCGCACTGGGGGCCGCAGGCGGTGCCTAGACATGGTGACTGGTATGCACGGAAAATGTACATCAGCGATGATATTGACAAGAAGACAGGCCAGCACAAGGGGCCCAGCTCCGATTACACCGATCACATGGCACGGTTTGGCCATCCTTCCGAGAAGGGATACAAGGATATTATTCCTCTCTGGACAGCCGAGAAGTGGGATCCGGAAACGCTGATGGCCCTCTATAAGAAAGCGGGGGCAAAATACTTTGTCAGCATGGGAACCCATCACGACAACTTCTTCATGTGGGATTCCAAGATCCACCGCTGGAATTCTGTCAACATGGGGCCCAAGAAGGATGTGGTTGCTCTTTGGCAGAAGGCGGCCAAGGCAAATGGCCTCCCCTTCGGTGTCTCCGAGCATTTGGGAGCGAGTTATACTTGGTTTCAGACCGCCCATGGTGCCGATGCGAATGGCCCCAAGAAAGGAGTCCCGTACGATGGAAATGATCCTCAGTATCAGGATCTCTATCATTCCAAGGCTGCTCCGGGAGACACCAGTTGGCTTTCAAATAATCCTCAGTGGCAAAAAGAGTGGAATGCGGAGATTCGGGAACTCATTGATCTCTACCATCCCGATCTACTCTATTCAGATAGCAAGCTTCCGTTCGGAGATGTCGGTCGCAATATGATCGCCCATTTCTATAATAGTAACGAGGCCTTTAACGGTGGCAAACTGACGGCTGTTTACAACTGCAAGGAACCATCAGAAGGGCGTTTTGTGCAGGATATCGAACGGGGGGTGAAAGACGACATCAGCCCCTACCCCTGGCAGACCGACACTTCGATCGGTGACTGGTTCTACAGTACCGGGCAGAAATACAAGACGGCTGCCGAGGTGACATCAATGCTCTGCGACATCGTCAGCAAGAACGGCAACCTTCTGATCAATGTGGTGCAGACTCCCGAGGGTGATCTCGAACCCGATGTCCTGGCGATTGTGGATGGGATCGGCAAATGGACAGCCCTCAATGGTGAGGGGATTTATGCCACCCGTCCTTGGAAAATTTCAGGAGAAAACCCACCGGCTGCAGTCTCAGCAACATCCCTTGAAAAAATTGGGTTCAATGAAAGGCTCATAAAATTCTCCGACAAAAATATCCGCTTCACGGCAAGCAAGGATGCGAAAATCCTGTATGTGTTTGCCCTTGGCGAGCCTCAAGGCGATATCACGATCAAGGCACTCGGTTCCTCCTCGGGTAAGCTGGAGCAGCCAATCGCTTCAGTCACCATGTTCGGCGGCGAGGGAGATCTGGCATGGAAACAGAACCCCGAGGCCCTCGTCATCACCAAACCTGCAAAGTTTCCTCTGCCGGGTATGCCGCTCGGATTCAAAATCACCTTCAAGGAATAACCCAATGGAATACAGAACACTCGGCCGCACTGGCCTCAAAGTCTCCAAACTCGCCTTCGGCGGCTCCTCCCTTGGTTCCGTCTTCCGCTCCATCGCTGAGGAGGATGGCATCCGCACGGTTCACACAGCTCTGGATCATGGCATCAATCTGATCGATACCGCGCCGTATTACGGAGCCACCAAGGCGGAGACGGTTCTCGGCAAGGCGCTCAAGGGAGTGGCTCGAGATCGTTATTTGCTCGCAACCAAAGTTTCTAGGTTCGGCCCAAATATTGAGGATTTCGATTTTTCAGCACAGCGCGTTGCCACAAGTATCGAGGAGAGCCTCAAGCGTATTGGCGTCGATCACATCGATTTCATTCAGGTGCATGATATGGAGTTCGGTGATATCAGGCAGATCGTCAAGGAGACCATACCTGCTCTTCGCGAGGCACAGAAGTCCGGCAAGGTTCGATATGTCGGAATTACCTGCCTGCCTGTGCGCCTTTACAAGGAGGTAATGGACCAGATTGATGTTGATCAAATCCAGTCCTACTGCCACTACGGCCTCAACGACACAGCCCTTGCTGACCAACTTCCCTATCTCAAAGAGAAACAGGTTGGCATTTTCAATTCCGCTCCCCTCGCCATGCGCCTTCTAACGCAAGAAGGCCCGCCGAGTTGGCATCCTGCCCCTGCAGAAGTGGTGGCCAAGTGCGCCGAGGCAGCGGCCTATTGCTCTTCACGGGGAGCAGATCTTGCTAAATTGGCACTCCAGTATTCGGTCGCTCATCCCGATATTCATACGACTATTGTGGGAACGGCGAATCCCGATCGCATCCTGGAAAACATTCGCCAAATCGAGGAACCACTCGATACGGAACTCCTTGCCAAGGTGTTGGAGATTCTCAAACCGATCCATAACGTCACCTGGCCCAGCGGCCGTCCCGAAAACAACTAATCTCAACACCGACTCCTATATGCTCAAATCAGGCATCCTCAACCCCGCCATCCTCTCGCTTGTCGCGCGCGTTCGGCATACCAATACTATCGTCATCGCCGACCGGGGTTTTCCTTTCTGGCCGCAGATTGAAACAGTCGATATTTCCTTGGTTGATGGAAAACCGACTGTCAACGAAGTGTTGGAGGCACTTCTTCAATCCGTCGATATGGGACAGGCTTACATGGCCGAACAGTACATCTCGGCGAACGATGCCGCCGTGGTGAACGCCCGGCGCAATATCCTCGGTTCGATTCCGCTTTCCTTCGAGGATCATGAGGCAGCCTTCAAGAAAAGAGTGCCGGGGGCTATCGGTTTGATCAGGACGGGTGACACCACCCACTACTCCAACATTATTCTCGTCTCCGCCTAGCAAACACCCCCATGTGACTCCATGCACCTGATCGATCTTTCCCAGCCCCTTTTTGACGGCTGCCCGAATTGCCCCGTTCACCGGCCAGTTTCCTCCACGGTTGTGGCTACCCATGAAAGGGACGGATGGCATATGGAGGAACTTCACCTCTCGCTGCATACCGCCAGCCATCTGGATGCACCGCTTCACAAGATTGCGGGCGGAAAATCCATCGACAAGATTCCATTGGAATCATTTGCGGGAATAGGAATCCTCTGTGATCTGCGAGATTCGGAGGCTGACAGGTCAATCGGTGCACCGCTTCTCGCCTCGCGGATTAATGGAAATGTCGCGGACGGAATCGTTCTGGTGGCGACAGGGTGGGGAGATCGAAGGGCAAAATCCGAGGAATGGCAATACCACTCTCCGTATCTTGCCCCTGATGGTGCTCAGTGGCTGGTTGATCAAGGAGCTAGAGCCGTTGGCATCGATCATTACTCGATCGGAGGAAGTCGCGACCCCGACAACACCCTCACCCACGAGATCCTCCTCGGCAATGGACTCTGGGTTGTGGAAGATCTTCGCTTTCCCAAGGAGATCTTCGAGTGCGGGCCAAGATTCGAGTTCATGGCTCTCCCTATAAATTTTCCGGGTCATTCGGGTGCTTTCTGCCGTCCTGTAGCCGTTTTACCGTAAACAATCCAAACACTTATGGATGCACTCCTAAAAATTCACCCCCTCGACAATGTCGCCGTCTGCCGCGAGGCTCTCAAGAAAGGAACTGTGATCGAAGGGATCACGCTGCTTGATGATATTCCCGCTGGGCACAAGATCGCGCTGAAGCCAATTGTGGCTGGAAACTGGGTTTGGAAATATGGTTTTCCGATTGGCAAGGCGACAGAAGATATTGCCATTGGGGAACACGTCCATGTGCAGAATCTGAAAAGCGGGCTTGGCGAAGGCATTGTTCCGGAGCCGACTCTCGACAAAGCTGCCTCCTCGGTGATCAGGACTCCACCAGTTTCCTTCATGGGGTATCGCCGTCCCGACGGTAGGGCTGGCATTCGCAACGAGATCTGGATTGTTAACACCGTGGCCTGCGTGAACGGTACCAGTGAACGCATCGCCGCCCGTGCGAGGGAGCGATGGTGCCTGCCCGGAAGTCCCATTGAGGGCATTCAGGCATTTACCCATCCTTACGGATGCTCGCAACTCGGCGATGATCTCGGAAACACCCGCAATATTCTTGCAGCCCTTGCGCGTCATCCCAATGCGGCTGCTGTGTTGGTTCTGGGACTCGGTTGCGAGAACAACCGGATGGATGGCTTTCTCAAAGCAATCGGTGAACATAATCCCCGCCGACTGGCTTATTTCAATGCGCAAGAAGTTTCCGATGAAATCGATTCGGGACTCGAGGCGATGGAGAAGCTGGTGGAATACGCCTCCTCGTTTCAGCGAGAGCTGATCCCCGCTTCTGAATTGGTGCTTGGCATGAAGTGCGGTGGCAGCGACGGCTTCAGTGGTATCACGGCCAACCCCCTGGTGGGGCGCGTTGCCGATTGGCTGAGTTCCCAGGGCGGGACGACACTGCTGACCGAAGTGCCGGAGATGTTTGGCGCCGAAGCCGTGCTGGAGAGGCGTGCCACATCGACCAAGATAGCCGGAGAGTTCCGTGGCATGGTTGAGGAGTTCAAAGATTACTTCCGCCGTCACGATGAACCGATTTACGAGAATCCTTCCCCGGGCAACAAGGATGGCGGCATTTCCACGCTTGAGGAGAAATCGCTGGGGTGTGTTCAGAAAGGAGGCCAGGCACCGGTTTGCGAAATTCTCTCCTACGGCAAAACTGCGACACCCGGGCTCGGAGGACTCAGTCTCATTCAGGCTCCGGGTAACGACGGTGTGTCAGCCACCGCCATGACCGCCGCCGGGGCCCACATGATTCTTTTCACCACAGGGAGAGGCACTCCGCTTGGATTACCGGTTCCGACCATCAAGATTGCCTCCAATGGCGATCTTGCCGCCAGAAAACCCAACTGGATTGATTTCAATGCGGGAGAATTACTTGGTGAGGGGGTCTCCACCGAACTTGTCACGGAAAAACTCGTGAAGTTTGTGCTCGAAACTGCCGAAGGTCGCAAGACCTGTAATGAAAAAAACGGCTACCGCGAAATCGCTATCTGGAAGGAAGGAGTGACCCTGTGAAGGAGACCTTTCTGCAATTTGGAACGGGCAATTTTCTCAGGGCCTTTGCCGATCTTTTCATTGCAGAGGAGAACCGCGCAGGGCGAGAGACAGGTCTGGTGGTCGCCGTGCAGAGTACGGGGGCTGAACGGGCCCGTGAGTTGAACGCGCGTGAGTGCCGCTATCATGTCGCGATTCGTGGTTTTCGCGACGGCGCCGTGATCGATGAGGTTGCAGAGGTTGATTCCATCAGCCGCGTTCTTGTCGCCTCTTCTGATTGGACAGAAGTTCTAAAGGTGGCTGCTTCGCCGGACCTCAAGTGGATCATTTCGAATGTCACAGAGGCCGGACTCGTGCTCGAAGAGAAGGATCTTGCCTCTGATACCCCTCCGGCCTCGTTTCCAGCGAAGCTGCTCCTGTGTATGAAGTCTCGTTTTGAGACGGGAGTCGGCGGGCTGACGATTCTCCCCTGTGAGTTGGTGCCCAATAACGGGGATATGCTTCGGGAACTTGTACTCAGACAGGCATCACTCTGGAATTGCGATCATGCCTTTGTAACCTGGCTGAAGAACCAATGCCTCTGGATCAATAATCTGGTCGATCGCATCGTTCCCGGAAAGCCCTCCTCCCATCCGCTGCTGGCGAGTGATCCCCTGCTGATTTCTGCAGAACCATTCCAGTTCTGGGCGATGGAAGGCAGAGCTTCCGAGCTTCCCCTGACAGCTCATCCTGCCGTGGTCGTCGCCCCCAATATCAGCGGTTATGCCTTGAGGAAGGTGCGCATTCTCAATGGTGCCCATACAGCCTTGGTCTGCAAGGCGCTGCCACTTGGCATTCTCACTGTCCGCGAAGCGGTGGAGCACCCTGAGGTGGGCGCATGGCTGAGGAAACTACTGCTTGAGGAAATTGTGCCGGTGCTCCGCGGTCGCGTCGAGGAGCCGGAACTCTTTGCCCAGCAAACTCTCGACCGGTTTGCCAACCCCTTCCTCGAACACAAACTCTCCGACATCGCCAAGGGACATGAGGGAAAGATGGCGCTGCGTCTAAGGCCGACTCTGGAGGAGTATCGCCTGAGTTTTGGCAGTGAACCAGAGCTTCTCTCGGCACTTTTTCCATCAACTAACACTACTCCCTGATCAACCATGAAAGCCGTCATCCTCAACGAACCCGGAAAGCTCTCCCATCACCAAGCTCCTGAATGCCCCGCTCCCGGCATCGGTGAGGCTCTCGTGCGCGTCCATCGCATCGGACTTTGCGGCACGGATTACCATGCCTTTCATGGACGGCAGCCCTTCTTCAACTATCCGCGTATTCTCGGGCATGAACTGGGAGTCGAAGTCCTCGCCGTGGGTGACGGCGTGACGAATGTCAGCGTCGGGGATCGTTGCAGTGTAGAACCGTATCTCCATTGCGGAAAATGCGCCGCCTGCCGCAAGGGGCTCAGTAACTGCTGCGCCAATATTGCCGTACTCGGTGTGCATACCGATGGAGGGATGAGGGAGAAACTGATTGTTTCCGCCGTCAAACTCCACACCTCCAAGACTCTTCCCTACGAGGCACTCGCTCTCGTGGAGACTTTGGCTATCGGTGCTCACGCCGTGGATCGTGCTCAGGTGAAACAAGGCGAGACGATGGTTGTCATCGGAGCCGGTCCCATAGGGCTTTCTGTCATTCAATTTGGATTACTGAACGGCTCCCGTGTCGTTGTTATCGATCGCGCTCCTTCACGCTTGGAAGCATGCAAAAATCTCTATCCTGCGGTGACGACACTCGATCCACAGCATCCTTTTGGAGAGCAACTCAGTCAACTGACGCAGGGTGACTTTGCGGATGTGATTGTGGATGCCACGGGTAATTTGACCTCCATGGGTTCCTGTCTGGAAT
>CAIJRY010000037.1 GCA_903823215.1 uncultured Spartobacteria bacterium | reverse complement strand
TGTACTGCCCGAAGCCGTCACGCTGTTGGATTCCAGACTTCGATGGGCTTGGAATGAACTCGGATTTTCACAGGAGTTGATGGGAGGCCCCGAAACACGCCCCAGGCTTAGCTTCGGCTCCTGGGTTGGCGGAGATCGTGATGGGCATCCCTTTGTGACGGCTGAAGTCACCAAAGAGACGCTTCAGGATCTTCGGCTCAACGCGCTGATCGTGTTACACCGTCAGCTTGCCAAACTGGCCGATGCGCTTCCGTTATCGAGCCACTTCCAGAAAGCCTCACCCTCACTTCTGCGTCGTGTGAACGCAATGCGTCTAGAGCTGGGAACCCTTGGAGAGCAAATCGTCGCTCGTTTTCCCAGCGAGCCATGGAGGCAGCTCGTCCTGCTCATTCAGGGACGACTCCCCATTCAACTCGGAACAGGCGACAGGGCCAGAATCGTTGAATCCGGAAGCCGTTACCATCGGCCCGAAGCAGTCATTGAGGATCTTCATCTGCTTGAAAAAAGCCTGGAGGAAGTGGGTGGCCGCCGCCTGATCCATGAGGCCCTCTGGCCCGTCATTCGCACGCTGAATGTCTTTGGATTCCATCTTGCCGAACTCGACATCCGTCAAAACAGCCGGACTCACGACCTTGCCATGAGTCAGATCCTCCAGGCATCGGGCATTCCCGACGGTGAAAACTTCCCGACATGGAAGGAAGAGAAACGCCTGGCATTTCTACGGGAGGAACTCAAATCCCCCCGACCCTTCCTAGGTGTTGATCTGCACAGCGGACTCGGAGTGGAAGCCGACGCCGTCCTGAGTTGCTATGACACACTACGGCAGCACATACGGGAATGCGGTACCGAAGGTGTGGGAGCGCTGATCGTCAGCATGACCCGCCAGCTCTCCGATCTGCTGGTTGTTCCGATTCTAGCCCGGGAGGTTGGACTCGCCGAGTGGAAAGACGGGCAGATCTCATCACCGATGCCGATCGTTCCCCTCTTTGAAACGCTGGACGATCTGGAGCGGAGTCCGTCGCTGCTTCGCGACTTTCTGGCAGAACCTGTCACCAGGGCATCACTGCCAAGGCATGAAGGGGCACTCCCCGTCCAGCAGGTCATGATCGGGTACAGCGACAGCAACAAGGACTGCGGTATTCTGGCCAGTCAGTGGGGTCTGCATGAGGCTCAGTACTCCATGACCCAGGTCGCGGACAAAGCGGGGGTCTCCCTGCGTTTTTTCCATGGTCGCGGTGGAACCATCAGCCGGGGAGCAGGCCCAACGCATCTCTTTCTTGATGCCTTGCCTCCGGGAGCCTTGCAGGGTGATCATCGGATGACGGAGCAAGGCGAGAGCATTGCCCAGAAATATGCCGATGTCCCCACCGCCACCTATCATCTGGAACTGCTCCTTGCGGGTGTCACGGGTATCTCTCTGGCCGGTTGCCGTCCTGAGAAACTCCATGAAACCGCTTCACAGATTGCTGATTTTCTCGCAAAAACAAGCAGGATTGCCTACCGCGAACTCATCGAAGCACCTGGATTCATCACCTTTTACGATCAGGCCACGCCCATCGATGTCCTGGAGGCAAGTCGTATCGGATCACGACCAAAACGGCGTTCAGGGCAACGCAGTCTGGCAGATCTCCGGGCAATACCTTGGGTATTCAGTTGGAACCAATGCCGTTACTATCTGCCGGGGTGGTTCGGAGTAGGGAGTGCTTTGGAGTCCCTGGAGAAGGAACACCCCGAACTCTTTGATAAACTGAAGAAGGAGCTCAGACAGTATTCCTTCCTCTATTATGTCCTTTCCAATGTGGAAACTAACATCGCCAGCGCGGATCTCCCCATCATGAAGGATTATGCCGATTTGGTAAGTGACCCTGATGTTCGGGATCGAATTTTTGGGATCATAGCATCGGAATTCGAAAGAACCCGGGAGCAACTTCGCAAGGTCTTTGGAGGAAGTCTTGAAGAACGACGCCCTCGCATGGGCAAGACGCTTCAGCTCCGCGCCCGAGCCTTGGCCTCACTCCACGAGCAACAAATTGCAACGATCAGAAACTGGAGGGCCGCACAAACTGGCAATCCCGCCAAAGCGCAATACCTTCTGCCTCGCGTACTGCTTTCAATTAATGCTATCGCAAGTGGATTGAGAACAACTGGTTAGAATTATTTATTACTTTTATAAAGTAAGCATTATCTGAATTTGTGGAGCTTGCGATTATAGGAGGGGGGCCTGCAGGGTTGAAATGCGCCGAGGTTGTCGCCATGCAGGGGATCAAACCCCGTCTCTATGATGCAATGCCATCCGTAGGAAGAAAGTTGCTCGTGGCTGGAAAGGGTGGCCTCAATTTGACGCACTCTGAACCGATGGATCGCTTTGCCAAGCGCTATGGCGGAGGAGCTTCTTCTGAATACTGGACATCATGCCTGTCAGATTTTGATAACAATTCACTGAGAGCCTGGGCGTTGGATCTGGGTATCGAAACATTCGTCGGAACGAGTGGAAGAGTGTTTCCCAAGGAATTTAAAGCAGCTCCACTTCTCCGTCGATGGGTAGAACGACTCAGTGCAGATGGAGTCAGCTTTCACATGAAGCATCAGTTGATCGGTTTAAAAAAGAAACATGACCGATTTCATCTTTTGTTTCACACCCCAGAAGGGATCGTCGAGAGTATTGCGGACGCGGTCATTCTGGCCCTCGGAGGTGCCTCATGGCCTGTAACAGGATCCACAGGGGAGTGGGTTTCTTTGCTGCAAGGAATGGGGATCGAAGTCACCAATCTCGTCCCAGCCAATTGCGGATGGGAAGCAAACTGGAATTCGGACATCATAGAGTCGATCGAGGGGTGCCCTCTAAAAAACATCACGGTCTCAGCTGGAGATAAATCAATCGCTGGGGAACTTCTCATTACTCGCTATGGATTGGAAGGTGGAGCACTCTATCAACTTGGTCCCACGCTACGAAATCTTAAAGATCCGGGCTTGATGATTGATCTGAAACCATCATTTAATGCGCAAGAATTAGCTGATAAGATTCCGAATTATCAAGGAAACTTGATTGATGTTTGTATCAGCAAATGGCGTCTTGGTAAGGCAGCCTCCTCTCTTCTTAAAGCTTTTGCTTCCTCAGAAACCCATGCCACTCCCCTCTCGCTTGCCCATGCGTTAAAATCACTTCACATCCCTCTGATCGGCCCTCGTCCCATCGCCGAAGCTATTTCCACTGCTGGTGGAGTTTCCTTTTCGGAACTTGACGATCAATTGATGATAAGAGGCATACCCGGTCTTTTTGTTGCGGGAGAAATGATCGATTGGGAGGCCCCGACCGGCGGTTATCTCCTCCAAGGATGCTTTGCCACAGGCAAACGAGCTGCCCTTGGGGCGTGTCAATATTTAGGCTTCAAGGGATAATTTAATCTGCGGTTCCCTATAGGGATTGGTGCGCTTGATTCGTGTGACAAGATCTTGGCACTGCATCCTGCGCTAAAATTCTTTTGCCATGATTTCGGCAATGAGCGCCGTCCAACCGGTCTGATGGGCTGCCCCAAGTCCCTTTCCTGAACATCCGTGAAAATATTCGTAGAAAAGAACGAGATCTTTCCAATGGGGATCGTCGGCGTAACGCTTCTCTTCTCCGTGACACGGTCTTGCCCCATGCTCATCGGGAAGAAAAATCCCCGCCACTCTCCGGGCCAGAAGTTCAGCGGCTTCACCAAGAGTGACAAAATTTCCCGAGCGAGTCGGAAACTCCACCTTCAGATTTTCCCCATAGAAATGATCATAGGTTCTTAGCGCCTGAATAATCATGTAGTTAATCGGCATCCAGACGGGCCCTCTCCAATTGGAATTTCCACCAAACATAGCCGATGTTCCCTCAGCGGGTTCGTAATTCACGGCATAGACCGTGCCGTTCACGGTGTAGGTGTAGGGATGCTTCTCATGGTATTTGGAAACAGATCGGATGCCGTAAGGGGAAAGAAATTCCTCTTCGTCAAATAGGTATCGCAGGATTCTTTCGAGGCGTCCCTTGGGCGTGACAGTCAGCAGATGGTCAATCAAGGGATCTGACACATCCCCGTTGATTTCAAGGAGATAACTGGAGAGCTGCGGACGGTTTTTGACATACCAGAGCAGCCGCGAGGTGAATCCCGGACTTCGACTCCGTTGTTCTCCTGTGGTGTAGCAGGTGGCAAGCAGCGGGATGAATCCCTCGATGGAACGGATCTTGAGGGGGACATGCCTGTCTTCCAGTTCGAGCATGTCATAATAAAATCCATCCTGCTCATCCCACAATCCCTCGCCGCAGAAGTCGTTCATGGCGGCAACGATGCGGGTGAAATGAGCGATGAACTTAGTTCCCATATCTTCATATACAGGGTTGCTCTCAGCAAGAGTGAGAGCCATCTGCAGCATATTAAGGCAGTAAAAGGCCATCCATGAGGTTCCATCCGCTTGCTTCAGTTTGCCACCGGTCGGGAGTGGTCGGGAGC
>CAIJRY010000036.1 GCA_903823215.1 uncultured Spartobacteria bacterium | reverse complement strand
TGAAAGACACTGAAACCCCCGTTTCCTCCGTTGCGTCCAAAAATCATGCCGCGCAGTTTACCCCAGCTCGCGATTATCGCAATCGCAGAATTAAAGGATTGCAGGTTCGCAATGGTCGATTCTACGCCCTTCTGTGGGCTCTGAAAGAAGATGGTCGCAAAGGGGCGCGGCGTTTCCCCCTGTTCGATGAAAACAAGGAGCCTTGCCGCTCTCTGGTGTCCGCGCAAGGGGCTCTTGAAATTCTTCGCACTGATCGCAGAGAAGGGAATCTTCCATCTGGGGGGAGAAAGCCCGGACTAAAGGCTGCTGTGCAAGAATACTTGCACAGCACTGACCACACTTCCAAGGCAGAGAACACACGAGGCAAGGAAGTTCGGTCTCTTGACCTTTGGACACGGCACCTCGGATGGGAAACCCGGATTGATGCTGTCACACAGCAAATGATTTCAGGATTCAAGAGCCGCCGCCTAACTGGTGGTAAAATCGGAGGTAAGGAATTGAAACCCTCTCACCCCCGGACGATTCATAATGACTTTGTGGCGTTCCGAAACTTCCTTCGCTATGCCAAGGCAGAAAAGGGATGGATCAAGACGATTCCTGAGTTTCCAGAATGGAAAAGGAAAGAAATACCCAAGCCCAAAAGAAGGAGCCTGATTGAACCTGAGAAGTTCAAAGCCTTGATAGAGTGCTGCCGGGCAAAACACGAGGGGGCACTAGGGGATGATGTCCCGACAATCCGCAACGGGGAACAGCTTGCAGATTTCCTGCTACTGCTGGCCTATACAGGAGCACGAGAGCAAGAGGGGCTGAAACTCCGCTGGTCTCATGTCGATTTCGAGAATCGCTGTCTGCATATCGGCGCGGGGGAAGAATTCGTCTCTGGCAGTGTCGTCCTTGGCACCGGGGGAGATACTAAAACCGGAAATGGGAGGGAGATTGAGTTTAACCCCCAGCTTGAAGCACACCTAAAAGACATGGTGAGCCGCCGGGCACCCGATTCTGAGTGGCTTTTCCCTTCACCCCGCCGGGGGAAGAAGGATCTCCGGGTGACTACCCTTCGCGGGGCTCTTGCCAGTGGCTTGAAGCAAGCCAAGATTGCCAAGCTAGGCTTTCACGATATGCGACACCTCTTCTGTTCTTATTGCATTATGGGAGGAACCCCTATTCTGGATGTCGCTAAGTGGTTAGGACATCGGGACGGTGGCCGTCTGATCGGCACAACCTACGGGCACCTCCTGAAAGATCATCTCCATGAAGAGGCGTCAAAGGTGCAGATAGGGCTCTCCGTGGTGCCTCGTTCTGTATCTGCCGCTTGATAATCTCCAAAACACTCTATGAAAAACGCCCAAACTACCATTACGCCTGAAATGCAGGATAGAATCAATGCCCTCTGTGATCGTTTCGGGGTCAGTGAGTCTGAGGTCATGACTCAAGCTGTGATCGCCGGCCTCCAGTCGCTTGAATTCAGGAAGGGTTCGAACATGACTTTCCCTTCCGATGAAAAGCAATAAGCTTGTCCCTTTGGGTGCGGGTCGTTCTCGTATTGATGAGATATATAGAGAAGTTATCGCGAGCCGCCCCGCCGCCCTGGGGAAGAGATCCAGCCCGCCTGCTTCTTGTGAGCCCGACGGCGGCGAGTCGGGGTGTGCTCCGTCCCAAGTTCCCATTATGGGAAATGATGCTATTGAAAAGCCGCTCTCTATGCGTGCATTCATGAAGGCGTCCGGGCTCACTTACCCTCGCGTCCATGCCCTGTGGAAAAATCCTAGTTTCCCCTTGGTGGAGGGTCTTATCTATTGGAGTGATTTTGTCTGGTGGCGTCGCCGTAAGTTGTGATCTCCGTGCGCTGGGGTTAAAATGGAAAAAGGGTGTCATGGTGTCATTGCTGGTATTTAAGGCACTGATTGCCAGTTTGTTGTGTTGTGACACTTGTTTTTTTAGGGGGTGCCGTCTTGGATTGAAAGGTGTCCGTCTGATCTTGTTAAAAAATTAAGGAGATTGTCGTATTTTCTCTGTTGGTGTGGGGTCAGGGCTACTCCTGAGCGTACGATTTGGTTAAGTTCCTCAATCTCTGCTTTCGTGGTCTCCACCCTTGTTGTGTGTTTTTCCAAGGGGGATGATCTACGGGTGTTTTTTTGCGGACTGTGCCGGGTTCCTTGTCGCCCCTTTGCAATCTCGGGATTTAGTTTGAGCCTCTTTCTAATGTCTTCGATTCGCTTCTGACTGAGAGGCCCTCTCAATATCCACTTACCCTTGACCTTGTAGGCTCCTTTTATCCCTTCCTCTTTACGCGCCCACCGCCGCAACCCTGATGTTGTGAGCCCTAGGAAGCTGGCAAGCTCATCGAAAGTGCTCCCTCTTCGTTGTCTCATGAAAATAATTCCTGCATAGAGTCTCTCTGTTCCGTGTGCGTCTCTCGTTATACGACACCGTTGTTATGTTGTGAAAGAACAAACTCGCGCAATAACGGAAGAGGGTCTCCCTCTTGAATCTCTCCCTCCAATCGCCCTTGATTGCTTCATGCAGCAGTCCGGGATTTCCCCTGTGTCCGCATGGAGATACCGGAACAAGGGTTGGCTCAAAACTTGCCTGATTTCAGGCCGGCACTATGTCACCCGTGCTGAAATCGCGCGTTTTAATGCTCGGATGGAGGCCGGTGAGTTCGCCGGGCAAGTTCGCACTCCGTCTCGATCCTCTGTCGCCGCCTAAAAAAAGACCGGGCACCCCGTCGAATAGGGCACCCGGTCACAATTTGTTTTTCCATGAAATCTGTAATGTCAAAACAGGGCTCCCCTGTGTCGGTCTTTGAGCGTGCAGAGAGATATGTTTCCAAAATGGATGCCGCTATCTCTGGCTCGCGTGGTCATGATGTCACTTTCTCTGTGGCCTCCGTCTTAGTGAATGGATTCTCTCTAGGTTCGGATGATGCCCTTGCAATTCTCCGTGACTACAACTCCCGGTGCCAGCCTCCGTGGTCTGAGGCTGAGCTTGCTCATAAGCTGAGGTCTGCGGAGTGTTTTCCGTCGGCTTTAGGGACGGGGTATCTGCTGAACGGAGAAGCCCCTCAGTCGGCTCCTTTGCGTGTTTCGTCTGCTCAGAGGGTAGAGGCTCTAGTTTATGAAGAGGAGAAATTGAAGTCATTCGCCGGTGCTCTGTCCGCAGAGGTTGATGCGGTCTGGCTGGCTAATCGCTCGGTTGTTGATCCCTCGATGTGTGCGGCCGCCGATTTTCTTCAAGCTCTCTACCGTCAAGACAAAGGGGAAAAGGTGCTCGTTTTTACCAATGAGTTTTCACAAGGCGATGTTCTGTGGCCTGATGAGGCCGAAAAACTCCCGGACGGGGGGAGGTATGGTGTCTGGTTTCTGACTCAGCCTGTTTCTGGGGAGTGGCTTCCTAATCCTCGATCGACTCCCCCGGGGAAGAAATCGCGTCGGATTGCTGAATGTGTGATGGATTGGCGGTATCTGTTGCTTGAGTCCGATAACGCCCCCGCTCGGCTCTGGCTTGGTGCCGTCGTGCAGCTCCCTTTGCGAATCGCCGCTATCTATACCTCAGGCTCTCGCTCTGTTCATGTGCTGGTGCGTGTCGATTGCGCCACAAAGGAAGCATGGGATAAAGAAAAGGCTGAGCTCCTTCAGGGAGTAGTCGCTTTGGGGGCTGATCGGGGTGCGCTGTCTGGCGTGCGATTGTCCCGTCTCCCGTCCTGCTGGCGACGAGGCAAGGAGGTGGCAGGGGAATATCAGCTTTATTCACCAGCGGTTTTTCAGAAGTTGCTTTATCTGTGTCCTGATCCTCAGCCGCTCCCGATAGTCGATATGCCCGTCCGTCGGGATGTGATTGGTGAGATTGAGACATCAATAAAAAGGGAACTGGCGTTCTCTCTGGATGGAATGACTCTCTCTGAGCTTTCCGCTCTCCAGATTAAATTTACTCACTTTTCCAGACAGTCGGAGAAATGCAGGAAGGCTGCCACTTGCCTAGAATCTGTCATTGCTGATCGGCAGGAAGGGAGGGTGTCATGAGTGAGCAAACCGCCAAGACAAACGCCCTTTTGAGGAAAAAGAAGGTGTTGTCGCCTGAACCTGAACCGTCTGGAGGTGCTGTCGCTCCATCGTTTGAGGTGGTTCCTATTGTTGAAAAGTTGGATCTCTGGTGGCAGGGAGGAAAGTATTACTTTCGGCGGGCTGGTGCGGATGGATTCAGTGAATTAAATCAGGCCGAAATCACGCGATTTCTGAAGGTTGACTTTGGCCTTGGTAATAGACCGATGGAACGCCCCGATGATCCAGCCGCTGCTAGGATTCCGGGGCAGATTGACCGTGTTCTCAATTATGTTGTGACTCACAGATATATTGATGTTGTCGCCTCGGTTGCTGGTATGAAAGCCGGCTTCACTGAGCAAAACGGTTTTCGCCTGCTCAACATGACAAGCCCGACTCTTATTGAACCGCAGGCTGGGGATTGCTCTACCATCCTTGAATTTATCGAAACGCTGCTGGGAGAGGCTGGCTCTCTTCGCTTTCTGCTGTGGCTAAAGGTTGGTTTTGAGGCTTTGCGAGACTCTCAGAGGAGGCCTGGTCAATGTCTGGTGCTCTGCGGTAAATCAGGCAAAGGCAAAAGCGTTTTGCAGGATGTGATAATAACGGGGGTTCTTGGTGGTCGAGAGGCTGATCCAAAGAGCTACCTCCTTGGGAAGACAGACTTTAATTCAGAGCTGATATCAGCTGAACACTTGAAGGTGGAAGAAATTCCCTCTTCTGTTCGGTATGACGAAAGAGTGACTCTTGGGGAGAGAATCAAGGAAATGTGTGTGAATCACACTGATCGGTTACACGCAAAGAATCGCCCCGCCCAGACCGTCAAACCGCAACGCCGGCTAAGCCTGAGTCTGAATGATGAACCTGAACGGCTAAGGAGCCTCCCTCCTCTCACTACGGATTTCAGGGACAAGCTTCTTTTGTTGAAAACGACGGACGAAAATTTTTTCTCTCGCTACGACGGTATAGAGGGAGGCTTTGAAGTTTTTAGGGATGCAGTGAAACAGGAGATGCCCGCATTTTCCGCGCACCTCTTGGCAATGGTGGTTCCTGAACATCTGAGGGACCGCCGGTACGGTGTCCGCTCCTTTGTTGATCCTGAGATTGAGGAAATGCTATTCGATCAAGAAGGGGAGTCTATCTTGCTGTCCATCATTGATGAGGTGGCGTTCGGATCATCGTCTAATCTGTGTTTCGATAATGAAACCGGTACATTTACCCCGTGGGAGGCAAGTTCTACTGAGGTCGTGGAGAAACTCACGGATCAGGGAGTTAAGGGTTATACGACCGCGCGCAAGCTCTTTGAGGGTTCGGCTGATAAGTGCGGTCAATTGCTCGGCAAACTCGCCAAAAAGTTCCCTAATCGCTTTGAGAAGGGCCGCTCTGGGGCTCGGAGATTCTGGATTATTAAACCGCCGGCTGGGGGAGAGTCATGAGTGATGATTTTCTCCCGGGACTCGATGTCCCAAAAAATGCCGCGAGACTGAAATCCTTCAGGGCTGATTATGAGTCTCGGCTTGCTCACACGAGCTGGAAGGTGAAACAAGGCCACGCGAAAGAACTGGCTAACGGTCTCTGCTGGAATTGCTCCAACCCGACGACGGCTTTTGAGGTTCACCATCGGACTTATGCTCGGCTTTGGCATGAACGGGAGGGGGATCTAGTCGCCGTCTGTGCCGATTGTCACCGCAATCTAGATCGTGATCGTGTCGAGAAGATGGAGAGATTTCTTGAGGAATGCAGGGAGGCTAATTCGATTGATTCCCTCTGTTGCAAAAAGTACGGAGACGATCCGCAACACTGGCCTATTGATGCAGAAGAGCGGGCAGAAGAGTGGATTGATGATAAGAGGTCGCAGGGGGAGTGGGAGTAATCCCCTGAAGGCTTTTTTGATACCTCGCGCATTATATGAGCAACATCCTTCAATGGGTTCTAGGACTGGAGACCGCCCCTTTCGCAAAGGGGATTGATTCCTCGGCCGCAAAACTGAAGCACTTTGAGAAGCAAGCCCACGCCATCAAGATGCCTGACTTCGGTAAGGAAATCGGCAGGGGTCTTGGGTCCTTTGGTGCTGATTCTCTAAAGTCTCTTGCCGCTCCGCTTCTTGCTACTGTTGGTGCCGTCGGCAGCGTTGCGGCCGTTATGGACGGGCTGAAAGGGAGTCTGGAGCTAGGCGACAAACTTGAGAAAATCAGCAGTCAGACTGGCATGGGTGTCGAGAGCGTCGTCATGCTAAAGAAGGCGTTCCAAGATGCAGATATTGATGTTGAGAAGCTGGGAAGCTCTACCAATAAAATGCAGAAGTTCTTGGCTGGTGCCGCCGCTGGTGGAGAGGGGGGTGGCCTGCTTCGCAGCATGGGCCTCGATCCTCAGACCCTCGCCAGTGCCAAGCCTGAGGAGACTTTTGAGAAGATAGGCGCGGCCATCAATGCACTGCCTAATCCTACAGAGAGAGCGGCCGCCGCTATGCAGATCTTCGGTAAGAGCGGAGGCGAGCTTCTTGCTGTCTTTTCCTCTGAATCCTTTCGCAATGCCGGGAATATTTCCAACACCGCCCGAATCCTTGGAGAGAATGCCGCCGCCTTCAAGGAGGCAAATGAGGCCCTCAACCATGTAGGAGGCAAGCTTCAGGGCTTCTTCGCCGGGATGGCCTCCAGCTTCGTTCCCGCCCTGCTGCCGCTTCTGGAAAAGTTCGAAAAGATGGATTTCTCCAGCTGGGGGGTGAAGCTCGGCAACATCATCGGAAACTTCTCTACAAACTGGACCGATGAGCTCACAAAGATCACACAGTTTCTGGCCGATGCCCTCGCTCTTGTTCTTAGTGGTGACGGACTGAAGGCTTTTGGTGAAGGGCTGGTCGCTGAGGCATCAAGACTTGGTGATGCGCTGATTAAGGCTTTTAACTCACCTCTTAATTGGCTTGAAGCCGGAATGCAGCACGCCGTTGAAATGATGATGCAGGGCCTTGGAAAGATTCCTGGGGTCGGAAAAGCAATGGGTCTGTCGGGATATACTGCCTCCTCGCTGGATACTACTCTAAAGGAGGTGGAGGCCCGGGGAAATGGGGTTAAGAATCTCACCAAGGATAATGCTGGGAACCGCCCGTTGGTGGAGAGTAATCTGAGGGAGAGGCTGGCTCGCTTGAAAGAAAAGGCTCTGGCGTCCCTCCACCCCGTTATCGCCGCTACCGTCGCAACAGATAATGCCAATAAGAAAGGCCGTGCCTCAGCCGATGAGAAAATCACAAAAGGATTCCAAGGAGATTGGAATTCAAACGATCTCGGAGGGAAACACTCCGGAGGCGGGGGCGTCATTACCGGGTCCTTCAATGCTGATGCTTTTGCGGCCTCAATGCGCTACCGTGGCACCGGTGGAGCGGGTGATGGATCGGGGATGGTCGGAAGTGGAGTTTCGTCACCCTCTGCAAATCCTCTGCTTGATGAGAGTAGGAGTCAGACCCGCATTCAGTCTTCGATTCTCGTTAGACTAGAGGCCCTCTTCTCTCTCGCTCAACATCCGACTGCAACCCTTGTCATGGCCTGATGAGCCCAGAATCTCCCCAGCGTGTCCATGATTATCAGATTGAATTGGCGGGGGCTTCTCTTCCTGACTTTGACGAGATTGACAAACGGTTAGCCGTTGCTTCTCTGGATCATCCCGCCCCCGGTGCATTATCTATGGAGTGGGAAAATTTAGATCGTTGCTCTGTCGGGGGTGAGATTCTTCTAAAGACCTTGGAGTTATTACTTCCTGATAGCCGTCTTTCAAACTCCTCTCCTCATTCAATGGGTGTCCGGGCTCTTGCGCTGCTCTGGATGGTAGGGTCGAGTGTTCACGATGTGGGAAGCCTTAGTCAGTCGCAGCTTTCCAAGGAGGTGGGATGCTCCCGTGCTGCCCTTTCTTATTGGTGCCGATACTATGAAAAAAAGCTTGGGATTCATGCACGGGGGCAAAAAACGGTTTCTGGGGCGGCCGCCTATGAGGAGTCTAGTGTTAAGGGGTGGAAGACCCGCAGAAAACTTGAAGAGACAATGATTCAAGATGCGGTGGAACGGACTCTCTCCGAGCTGGCGCGGGACTTTGATCTTTCCGCTATAGGTGATTGAAGTGGCGGAGTGGTTGGGCCTGACTTGGCTTTGTGATTCTCTCTTCTGCCCCACTGGCGTTCTCGCTGATCCCCCGTCCCCCTTGTTGTCCTAGCCACAAGCTGGTGTCATTTGGGAGAGACTCATGACACCCCGCGACACTTGGCGGGGATTGTGTGTGTCATGCACTGGAGGGGGATTTAAAAAGGTTCTCCATTCTCTTATGACACTGTGACACTTGTTTTCATGAATTGATAAAAAGATAATAAGGATAAGGCTGGGGCATCCCCCCCCCACCCCACTAGGAGTCTCCTAAAACAAGTGAGGGTATGCCGTGCTTGGGTCCCCCGCCTTAAAACCGAGAGGCAGTGCAATGTGTTAAGCGCAGCCGCAGAACCGCAATGTTGCGGTTCAGTCATCCTTTTTTCGCTTGCGGGGTCTCTGGGCTTATTGTTCCGCCTCCGAATGCCAGCGGTTGTGACGCAGAGTGGCGAACGATTACCCCACGGGGGGTGGGGTGGATATACTGTGAGACTTGCACAATCACTTGCACAAATGCTCGTATTGCGGATCTATCCCACTGTAAAAACTGTCGAAGCGAAGGGTTAACGGTATCTTTCAAGGTGTTTTTTGCGGGATGTGCGAGTCCTGTGCAAGAATCCCGAATCCCTTCAAAGCATCATAAAATCACGCTCTGCCGGCTGTGGAGGCTGATTCCTTCTTGGTCTAGCTTTCAGATTGAAACAGACAGAAACACACAGAAAACCAGCCCGACAAAATTAGAAAACCCCTGCTCTATCCGATGAGCTACGGGCGCTTGAACGGTCTGTTCATCTCATGCGAAATTGTCGTCTGATCAGATCGGCTGATATCATACCCACCATCATCGACATCGCAATATCTGTTAATCAAAATCAAAGAACGGCCTAAAGTGTCGTCGGAGTTAGTCGTGTCAAGGCGCTGGTTTGAGAAAAGCTGAATCGTTCCTAAAAGCAGCGTTTTCTAACGGACCTCCAGCGGAATGCCTTGTTCCTGCGGATTGAGGTCTAAAGCCTTAAGGAGTTCGAGATCCTCGTTGGTGCCGGGATTATCAGCAGTAAGCAGTTTCTCTCCATAGAAGATGGAATTGGCCCCGGCAAAGAAGCAGAGGGCCTGCCCCTCACGACTTAAGCGTGTACGCCCCGCAGAGAGACGGATACGGGATTTGGGCAGCATGATGCGGGTGGTGGCAACAAGTCGTACCAGTTCGAAGATGTCAACGGCGGGCTGTTCTTCCAAAGGGGTGCCGGGCATCGACATGAGGCAGTTGATCGGCACACTCTCGGGAGGAGGGGTGAATCCACAGAGCACTTCGAGCATTCTCAGCCGGTCCCGCTCTGTTTCACCCATTCCGATGATACCACCGCAACAGACGGCCATTCCGGCCTTTTGAACGGACGAGATGGTGCCAAGCCGGTCTTCGAATGAATGGGTGGAGACAATCTCGGTGTAATATTCCGGTGAGGTGTCGATATTATGGTTATATGCGGTGACGCCCGCCTCTTTGAGCTGCCGGGCCTCGTCGTCACCGAGTTGGCCAAGCGTCACGCAGACTTCCATCCCAAGCTTGCTGACCTCCCGGACTGTCTCAAGCATGGTATTGAAGCGGGCATCGCCCGACTTGACTCCCTTCCAGGCTGCGCCCATGCAGAAGCGGGTCGTTCCGCTCTCGCGGGCTTTTTTGGCAACGGGGAGGATGTCCTCGCTGGTCATGAGCTTCTCGGCTTTGACACCGGTATTGTATCGTGCGCTCTGGGCGCAGTAGGAGCAGTCCTCGCTACAACCCCCGGTTTTCACACTCAACAGGGTGCAAAGTTGCACATTATCCTCATCCCAGTTCTGCAAATGAACGGTACGGGAGCGTTGGATGAGGTCGAAAAACGGGGATTTGTAGATCTCCTCGATCTGGGCGGTTTTATCAGAATGTGTACTCACGATTCGTTAGCCTACGACAAGGGTGGCCCCGTGGCCAAGTGTTCAAAATCAATTAAATACGCGGATCCATTTTGATCCAGCCTTTCGGGTTTTTGCGCGCTTTTGACTCCTTGCGGGGATGCTCTTCAACCAGACAAAAATCGATCTGCTGTTTGAACGCATCAACCCGCGAAACCTGTACCCGGATCAGATCACCGGCCCGAAGGATTCTGCCGGAGTGTTTCCCTATTAGGCGGGATCGCGTTGCATCAAAGTGATAAAAATCATCCTTCAAAGTCGAGACGGGAACGAGGCCCGTCATCAGGGACTCTGGAAGCTCTACGAGAAGGCCGTAATTCCTGGCTTCGATGACACGGGCTTCGAAGCTCGGTGCGGTACCACCCCGCTCGGGCGCAGCAGCCAAAGCAGCGAAGTACTCCAGCTTCTTGATTCTCACAGATTCCTTCTCGGCATCGGCTGCGGTGCGTTCGGTGGTGGAAAGATGTTCGCAGAGAGTGGCGAGATCACCGGAGGAGGGGCCCTTTTGTCGGGCATCAAGCTCGCGGGCCAACGCCCGGTGTGTCACCAGATCGGCGTAGCGGCGGATGGGGCTGGTGAAATGACTGTAGTCGTTTTTGGAGAGTCCGTAATGACCCAGGGCATCGGGGGAATAACGCGCCCGCTTGAGACTCTTGAGCAGACCGATTCGTAGTGCGCCGGCGTAGGGTTTATCCTTGAGACTGTCGAGGAGGCGCTGCAGTTCGGGACGATGTCCCAGATCGCCGGTTTTCACTCCGTATGTGGCTGCAAGCTCGCGGTATTCGTCGAGCTTCTCAGGCTCCGGCTTCTCATGAATGCGGTAGATATTGGGCTGATTGCGGCGTTTTAGGTGACGGGCCACCAGTTCGTTGGCCAGGAGCATCAGCTCTTCGATGAGTTGGTGGGAGATGTCGTTCTCAACAAGTTCCAAGCGCAGGGGCCTCCCCTCCGCATCCAGCCAGACCTTGACCTCCGGCATTTCCAGGTCAAGTGCTCCGGCGGCGAACCGGCGTTTGCGCAGCGTGGAGGAACATGCCCAGGCAGCATGCACTCTTTCACCGACTTCATCCTTGGGAGGGGATTGGAGCAGTGAGAGTGCCTGACGATAGGTAAGCCGTGCTGCACTCCTGATCACGGACCGGCCGAAGCGGACATGCCGAATCGACCCGTCGCGGTTGATCGCAGCAAAGACGCTGAAAGCCAGACGATCCTCATGGGGACGCAGGCTGCAGAGACCGTTGCTGAGGTTCTCCGGCAGCATCGGAATCACGCGGTCGGCAAGATAGACACTGTTGCCGCGCTTGCGGGCCTCCTTATCGAGTGCGGACCCCGGTTTCACATAGTGGGAGACATCGGCGATATGAACCGAAACATCCCAGCCAAAATCGGTCGGCTGCACCTCGATGGCATCGTCAAAATCCTTTGCATCGTCGGGATCGATTGTGATCACGGGATGACTCCTCAGATCTTCCCTGCCTTCCAGATCTTCATCGGAAACGATGCTTCCAAATTGTTTGGCCTCGGCGCTGACGGCTTCGGGAAAATTGCGTGGCAGGCCGTGCTTGTGAATCACCGAGAGCATATCCACTCCGGGAGCGCCCGATGCGCCCAGCACCTCCACGATGCGCCCCTCGGGATTGACATGGCTGTTTTCCCACCTGTCGAGTTGGGCCACAACCTTGTCACCCGGACGCGCTTTCTCCGCCGAAGGGACATAGAGATTGCGCGGGAAGCGGGGATCATCGGCAACGACGTGAAAGAAATTTTTGGTTTTCTGAAGGGTGCCGACAATCGGCGTGCCAGCCCGCTCGAGAACGCGTAGGATTTTTCCTTCGGGGCGCCGGTCACGACGGGGTCTTCCGTGAACACGCGGGTCACGGATCAGGCGCGCCACCACCCGGTCTCCATGCAGGGCGGTGCCGAGATGATCAGCAGGAATGAAAAGATCCTTTCCTCCCTCCTCCTCGGCAAGGACATGGCCGGAGCCTCCCGCATGGATCTGCAGTTTGCCAGTGAAGAGATCAGCTGCCTGCGGCACGATGTAGTGATCTCCCCGCACGCGGGCGAGTTTTCCGTTGCGCTCCAGTCCCGAGAGTGTCCGGGGAAGTTCCGCAACATCGTCGCGGCTTAATCGGAGAGCATCGGCGATTGCAGGAGCAGGAAGCGGATCTCTCTCCAACAACCGGAGAACGGCTGATTCAAAGGGGTGGCTTGGATTGATGTGCTCGATACGCCGTTTGCGTTGAGCGTCTTGAGTGGAAGTTGATTTTGTCGTTGGCAGTGCCGGCGAGTTCTCAGGTCGCGATCTCTTTGCATGAGCGGATCGGGCGCCTTCCTGTTTATTGTCGGCTCTGCGTGATTTTGCTCCCGATGAAGCGCGGGGGCCAACTGATCCAGAAGGGCCTTTCCCGGAGTGCGGATTGCTGGCGGATGATTTTGAACCGCGTGGTCTTTTATTTGGCACAATCCACCATCGGTGGCATTGCCCTCCGAGCAAACAAGAAAATGCTTGTGCAGATTCAAGTCAGGGGGAAACTGAAAAGATGAACCACACCCCCGATTCTTTGAAGACGGCAAGAAAGAACCTCCTGGCCTTTACCCTGATCGAACTGCTGGTAGTCATTGCCATCATTGCGATTCTCGCCTCATTACTGATGCCTGCGGCGAACAGCGCGATTAACTCGGCAAAGAAAACAACTGCCAAGAATCAGGCCGTCCAGATCGCCACAGCGATCACGGCGTATGAGACCGAGTATGGACGACTCCCCAGCGACCAGACTTACAGTAGCGTCAATGCGGCGCTAGTGAACATGCTCTGCACTACCAATGATACGGCAAACAACCCGCGCGGACTGATTTTCCTGGAGGCTAATATATGGAAAAATGGAAAGGGTGGAACCAATGCCAATGGGTTTTGCGATCCCTTCGCATCAACCAATGTCTACCATATCTCGTTGGACACAAATTATTCAAACATCCAGACCGGCGTGGCTCTCGGTGGTGGATTTGGAACAACCAATTTGACCAAGCATATCATGGTTTGGTCAACTCCTATTCCTCCCGGCACCAAAACCAATGTCTTGATCAATTCCTGGGACTGATTTTTCGGCGGGTGTGGTTCAATGGTAGAATGTGGGCTTCCCAAGCCTGAGACGAGGGTTCGATTCCCTTCACCCGCTTTCAAGCAACCCTTTACTTCTGGTTGTTGATCCTCACCGAGAATGTCGGCTTGCAGTGATTTCCGGAGGAACCTTTGCATAGAACCCCGGAGTTTTTTGCGCTGAATCCCGGAGTTAAAAGAGAAAGCCCCGAAAAATGCCCGGCCAGGAACTCTGGATATCTATGCAAAAATTGGGCTGCGTGCCCATGAAAGAGGATAAAGGCAGCATGCTTTTTGCACTGAATGCCGGAGTCTTTTCGGCGCAAACACCGGAGTTTGATTTCACCGTGACCTCATCAGGAACCATCGTAGATGTTGGTCACAGATCAGCGTGATAGCCAGTAGACTCAGACGGAAGCGTGAGAGATAGTGCGTCATAGAGACTCTGCTTGATTGACGAATCTGGGGGATGTCGGGAGGCTTTCATCTGTGAAAGAAACTACCGACGCCACATTTCAGGAAGAAACCCGAGCGCAGAACCTCATCATCAAATTCTTTACCCCAAATTGTGGCCCTTGCAGGATTCAAGATCCCAT
>CAIJRY010000035.1 GCA_903823215.1 uncultured Spartobacteria bacterium | reverse complement strand
GGATCTGTCCAATGTCGGAATACGCCGACCTGATGCCCTCTGGCACTACAATCATCTCTATGCCCCGTCGTCGGTTTGTGAGGGATCAGTCATGCCTTCCTTCCGACACCTTTTCAGTGTCCGCAAAATTCAAGGGCAGCGCTCCGCCGATGCCCTGATTCTTGGCAGCGAGTTCCCGCTGAAGCCGGGATATGAAGTTGTGCCGACTGCCGATGCAAAGAACCTGGTCGCCTACCTCATTTCGCTTCGTCATGATTATCCGCTGCCGGAAGCAGGCCCTTTGAAGGGTGCCCCGGCAACGCCTACCCATTAGTCGAGCTTCAGCAGAAACAGCCGTGAATCACGATCATCCACACATTCCAAAGAACGACGGGGAATCCTGCGAATCCCCCACCAACAGCCCTCTCTCTCCGTGGCTGGTTGGAGCATTCATTCTGGCGCTGTTCTGGGGTGGTTTTTATCTGGCGTTTAACAGCGGTGGTTTTCGTCAGGATGTTTACGAGAGCAATGCGGTCAATTGGGCTGGCGGTGGAGCCGTGGCTGCCGCTCCACCTGACCCGAAGGTTATTGGCAAGCGACTCTACAGTCAGAACTGCATTGTCTGCCATCAGGCAAACGGACTTGGCGTTCCTGGACAATTTCCCCCGCTTGCGGGAAGTGAATGGGTGAATTCGGATTCCATCCATGGAGATAATCATCTGGTGCTCATCATGCTCCACGGACACCAGGGTCCCATGAAGGTGGCAGGGCAAAGCTATAACAATGCTATGCCGCAATGGAAGCAGCTCTCCGATGCCGAGATCGCCGCCATCCTGACCTATATCCGCTCGGATTGGGGCAATAATGCCCCGGCAATCGATGCTTCCTTTGTCACGCTGCTGCGCAAGGAACATGAGGCACAGTCCGACCCTTATACTCAGCCCGAGCTGATGGCCATGCCCAAGGTGATGGATGCAGGCAAATCCCCGGCCTCACCATCATCGGCTCCCTCCCCTTCTGTTCCGGCCAAATGATACGCGCCATGATTCCTTCTTTGAAAAAATCAACACTCACTTCTGGCAGCCTGATATCGCGTGTTGTTCAGGGAATTATTTTCCTGTTGCTGATTGTTCCCGCGATGGCTGAACAGAGAGCGGGCAATATCTATGGCTTGCCTCCCTGTGTCACTGTCAGCGGGGAAAAAGTGGACGCAATTTTCCGTATTATTTTTTACCTGACCGCCACCGTCTTCGTGCTGACGCAGGGCACCTACATTGTTTATCTGATCAAGTATCGCCGCCGCCCCGGCGTGAAGGCTCATTACAGCCACGGCAACAATACGCTTGAGATCATCTGGACAACATTGCCTACGATTATCTTCCTTGCCCTTGCCATCTATGGAAACCGTGTGTGGGATGAAATCCATCGTCCTGCTCCGGAGAATGCGCTGACGATCGACGTCTCCTCCTATCAGTTCGGGTGGCAGATGCGTTACCCTGGGGTCAGCGGTAAGCTCTCCCCCTCCGATGTGAGAGCCATTTCTCCCCAAAATCCCTTCGGGACTGATCCTTCCGATCCACGCACCGCTCAGGATGTGATTTCTCCCGATCTTGTGATTCCCGTGGGGCGACCGGTTCATGTGCTGCTTCACTCACGCGATGTGATCCATTCCTTCTATGTGCCGGAATTTCGGCTCTACCAGGATTGCGTGCCTGGACGAACCATAGGATGGGTGTGGTTCCAAGCCACCCGCACAGGTGATTTTCAGCTTGCCTGCAACCAGCTATGCGGCACCGGCCACTATAACATGAAGGCTCCCATTCACATTCTCCCTGAGGAGGAGTTCCAGAAATGGCTCACCCCACGCCAGCAGAAAAATGCAGCGTCATCAACTCCCCCGGCCTCGCCCACTCAGGCCGACCCGGTGGCGCACAAGGCCCCTGAGAAAGAGCTTCCATTGACCACAACGGAAACAAAACCTAAACTATGACCCTATGAGTGCCACAACAGTTGATGCTTCTATCGGTATGGATGTGCATGATGGCCACGGCAGCCATGGGCATGGGAAAAAAGGATTGATGCACTACATTTGGAATACGGATCACAAAGTGATTGCCATGCAATTTCTTTGGACCTCCATTATTTATCTTGTCCTTGGTGGCTCGATGGCGATCGCCATGCGCTGGCAACTTGCCTGGCCTGGCCATCCGATTCCGATTCTGGGGCACCTCCTTCCTTCAACGGTTGTCAGTGAGGATGGCGCCTTGATTCCCGGCGGCTACAACATGCTTGTAACCATGCACGGCACGATCCTAGTGTTTTTCGTGGCGATGCCTGTCCTCATCGGGGTCTTTGGAAACTTCCTCATCCCATTGAAAATCGGAGCTGGGGACATGGCTTTCCCTGCGCTGAATGAACTTAGTTATTGGCTCTTTTCAATTTCAGGGCTGATCATGATAGCCACCTTTTTTGCTCCCGGAGGAGCTCCTGGAACCGGATGGACAGCCTACGCTCCCCTGAGTAGTCACGGGCCCTATAACGGGACTTCCCTGGGACAGACGCTCTGGTGCGTTTCCCTTTTCGTGAACGGACTTTCCTCGCTGACCGGTGCGGTGAACTATATTACCACCGTCATTACGATGCGGGCTCCGGGGATGACCATGTTCCGCATGCCCCTGCCTGTCTGGGCGATATTCATCACGGCGATCCTCCTTATCTTTGCAATTCCCGTGCTCTCGGCCGCCGCTGCCCTCATCATCTTTGATCTCAATTTCGGAACAAGTTTCTATCGTCCGGCAGGAGGTGGGCAACCGCTTCTCTGGCAGCATCTCTTTTGGTTCTTTGGTCATCCCGAGGTCTATATTCTTGTACTTCCTGCCATGGGGTTCACCTCGGAGATTCTGGCGGTATTTTCCCGCAAACCCGTTTTTGGTTACAAGGCGATGGTCTATGCCATGAGTGTCATCGGCTTCCTCGGCTTCATTGTCTGGGGCCATCACATGTATGTCAGCGGAATGCAGTTATGGCTGAGCGCGGCCTTTGGGGTCAGCACGATGGTTATTGCGGTTCCGAGCGCCATCAAAACCTTCAACTGGATGGGAACCATCTGGCGGGGATCGATTCATTACACGGTGCCAATGGCTTTTGCCGTCGCCTTTGTCTCGATGTTTGTGATTGGTGGGCTTAGCGGAATCTTCATGGCTTCAACTCCTGTGGATCTTTTTGTCCATCATACCTATTTCATCGTGGCCCACTTTCACTATGTGATCTTCGGGGCAATAGTCTTCTCCGTCTTTGCAGCAATTTATTTCTGGTACCCTAAAATGTCGGGGCGCATGTGGAACGAAACGCTGGGATGGATTCATTTCTGGATGTCGTTCGTCTTTTTCAATCTCACCTTCTTTCCGATGCACAATCTTGGTTTGGCAGGAATGATGCGGCGTATTTCCGACCCGACAGTCTATGACTGTCTCAAGCAGGTGCAGCCTCTTAATGTGATTTGTACAATCGGTGCAATCGGGCTTGGACTCTCAACCATTCCCTTCCTGATCAATATGTTCTGGAGTCTGAAATACGGCCCCAAGGCCCCTGCCAACCCATGGAACTCCACGACACTTGAGTGGACCCTGGAAAATCCGATTCAGCACGGCAATTTCCCCGTGACTCCGACGATTTATCACGGCCCCTACGAATACAGCATTCCCGGGATGGAAAAAGATTTTCTGCCGCAGAACGAAAAAGCCCCCGATCATATCAAGCTGGAGGCTCACTAGCCGATTGACTGTGGATAACGGGCGTAACACCGCTAATCATGGCAAAGAGGGCATTTCTGTCCCTCTCGTTCATGGTATTGCCCTGAGTGCTGCGGTGGCTACCTTTCTGCTCATCGTTGTGGGAGGGCTTGTCACCTCAAAGGGGGCGGGGATGTCGGTGCCTGACTGGCCGACAACTTACGGTTACAATATGTTTCTTTTTCCCTATTCCCGCTGGGTGGGCGGGATCTTCTGGGAGCATTCGCATCGTCTGCTGGCTTCCGCTATCGGACTGATCACGCTGCTGCTGGCAGGAGCTGCGTTCATAAAAGAAAAGCGCGCATGGGTGCGATGGTTGGCCGTCGCCGCAGTGCTTATGGTGATCTTTCAGGGGGTGCTGGGTGGGCTCCGAGTCACCCTCTATAAGGATCAGATCGGTATCTTCCATGCGTTGCTGGCCCAGAGTTTTTTTGGAATCCTTCTCGTGCTAGCCGCAGTCACGGGTCGCGGATTTCTCTCGGGGGCATGGTTTCATGACAAGGCAGTTGCCTCACTTCGTTGGCTCGTGTTGGCGGGGATGTTGCTGACCTACTTTCAGCTTGGTGTGGCGGGCACGATCCGCCATCAGCATGCACCCCTTGCCATTCCGGATTTTCCGTATGCCTATGGACATCTTGTGCCCGATCTTTCTGCGGCAAGCCTTGCAGAAATCAATGCCAAGCGAGTCGTCGATAAAATGTCCCCTGTCTCTGAAGGGCAGATCGTTTTGCAACTGGTTCATCGTGCGGGAGCCTTGGCCCTGTTGCTTGTGGTGATCGCGGTGGCCTTTCTCGCAGTGCAAAGCACGCCTCTGGGACATTGGATGCGTTCGTGGAGCCTGCTCTGGGTCGGTGGGATCCTGCTTCAGATATTGCTTGGAGCCGTCACGATCTGGTCGAATAAGGCAGCCGATGTCGCCACGGCCCATATGGCCTTGGGGGCACTGCTGACGGGACTCTCCATCCTCTTCACCTTCCGTCTATTTTGCGCGGTAGTCCCGACCATAAGTTGTGAGGGGGAATCCCTCACCAGATCACCCAGCCCTTTCCCGGCATGAACGGTTCCAATTCCATCGTGGTGAAGCAGGTCGGGCTTTTTTCCGATTTGACCGAGCTTTCCAAGGCAAGGCTCTCCTTTCTTGTCCTGCTGACAACCCTTGTCGGCTTTTTGCTGGGCTGGCATGGTCCGATGGATTACACGGTTCTGATTGCGACATTATTGGGGACGGCCCTCAGTGCTGCCGGCGCTTCTTCAATCAATCAGTGGATGGAACGCGATCTCGATGCCCTGATGCGTAGGACTGCGGATCGCCCCCTCCCTGCCGGAAGGATGCACCCTTCCGATGCCCTGATTTTTGGACTTCTCTGCTGTGGAAGCGGTGTTGCCTTGCTGGCGTTGCTGGTCAACCCCCTGACGGCGATCCTCTCCTTCCTGACGATTCTGATCTATGCGGCGGTTTATACTCCGCTCAAGAAGATCAGCGAACTCAACACTCTCATGGGGGCGATACCGGGTGCGCTTCCTCCGCTCATCGGCTGGACGGCATCCACAGGTCATGCCGGCATCGGAGGGTGGATGCTGTTTCTCATTCTCTGGTTTTGGCAGATGCCTCACTTTCTCGCGATTGCATGGCTCTATCGTGATCAGTATGCCGCCGCCGGATTCAAGATGATCAGCACGCGAGATCCGGAAGGTTGGGCCACTGCCTGGCAGTCGTTGATCTACTCGACCGCCCTGACGGCGATTTCGCTCTTTCCGGGGTTGTTGGGATTTGCCACTCCATACTATTTTTTCGCCGCATTGGCCTTGGGGGCTGCGATGGTTTTTCTTTCCGTTGATTTTCTCAGAATGAGAAACAACGCCACGGCCCGCAGACTATTCTTCGCATCGATTCTCTATCTTCCCCTTCTTCTGGGAGCGCTTCTGTTATTTTCGCGATGAGTTCGACAATCCAACAATCCAGCACCGTGGCACCGAGTCGCCGTCCCCTCCAATATGCGATTTTGGGTGGCTTGGTTGCTTTTGCACTCGCTCTTTGTGCGCTTGTCGTGGTGATGATGTTACACCGCGGACCCGCCGTGGCTTACTGATGAGATTTTGATCATGAATAACGCAGCATTCAACAACGCCTCGCTCTTTCACGCACCGACAGTGCAGGAAGCGGATCATCACGGGCACCCCAAGACGGATCCCAAGATTTGTCGTCTCGGAACGATTGTTTTTCTTTGCTCCGAGGCTCTTCTCTTCAGCGGATTGATTTCAGCCTATCTTGTCGTGCGGGCCGCCGGTGGATTTTCCAATTGGCCCCCCAATTTTCACGATGGCATTGAACTGCCCGCGATGCCACGGCTTCTGACAGGCATCAACACCGTCATTCTGGTGAGCAGCAGCTTTGTCTACCATGCTGCGGAGAGTGCTGTAAAAAAGGGAAAGTCTGGGTCTTCACTGATTTTGCTGGCTGCAATGCTGGGGGCCACCTTTGTCGGCATCCAGTGCGTGGAATGGACAAATCTTTATCGTGAAGGACTCTGGTTTAATAAAGGTGGAGTCTATGGATCGAGCTTCTTCACGCTGACCGGTTTTCATGGTGCCCATGTCTGTATCGGTGTGCTGCTGATTCTCTGGTGCTTCTATCTTCAGGTGACCCGCCGGACATTCACGCCGCAACGCCATGTTGCACTTGAGAATGTGGGTCTCTACTGGCACTTCGTGGATGTCGTCTGGGTCTTCCTCTATGTGATCCTCTATTGGCTTTGATCCGAAACCATAGCGAACGACATCGGTGACCGTAGAACCAAAGCGACTGCCACTGATGGCTTGGGTGGTGGCCTTTCTTTTGATTGCTCTGCTGATCACGGGTGCCGCCTCGATTTTTCGTCACGCCGAGAGAAAATCCTCGGATCAATTGCCCGTGCTGGCCAGTGTTCCCGACTTCCACTTTACCACTCAGGATGGGAAAACCCTGAGTCGTGCGGATCTTCTAGGCAAGGTCTGGGTGGCCGACTTTATTTTCACACGCTGTGCCGGACCCTGCCCGATGATGTCCTCTCGTATGGCGGAAGTGAGTCGTGAATTAAAAAAAGCCGACAATGTCCGTCTGGTCTCCGTGTCCATTGATCCCGAACATGACACGCCGGAGGTGCTCAAAGGTTACGCCTCGCGGTTGCAGGCGGATCTGGGACATTGGATCTTCCTGACCGGCCCCAAGAGTGCCATTCAGGAATTTACCACCCGCGGCATGTTGCAGGCACTGGCCACGGATTCTTCCGGAATACCGACACACTCCACACGGTTCCTCGTGGTTGACCGTGACGGGCAGCTTCGCAAGACCCGGAATCTCGATGAACCCGAGCTGGTTCAGAAGCTTTTGATGGACATCGGCGATCTCCTTCGGGAAACTCCTTCCAACAAGGAAGCATCGAAGCCATCAGCACCATGAACGAAAGATTATCATTCAAGGGTCTCTCCGCGGCTGCGATGGTCATGCTCGGTGCGATGACGAATGCGGGGGCCTGTCCTGATTGTGCGTTGAAAAGCTCCGGCGGTATCATTGAACCTCAGACAGTGATGTCCAAACTGGCATTTTCATCCAGCACCCTGCTGCTGCTTGGGATTTTGTTTTCCGTTTTAGGATTCCTGATCTGGTCGATGGTAAAAACCTGCCGAGATCTTAGCAAGGAGCGCTCCCTCTCCTCCATCGATGGAGTCTAAGAGAGTGGCATGAAGACGACCGATCTCCCGGCAATCAATGCGACACTCAATGGCATCAGCGCCCTGCTGATCCTTGCGGGAGTCGTGATGATCAAAAGGGAACATAAGCAGGCCCATGCACTCTGCATGGCCGGGGCAATCGTGACCTCGGCACTCTTCCTTCTCTGTTACCTTTCCTATCATTATCTCAAAGCTGGTCATATGACCCATTTCACGCATCCGGGGTGGCCCAAGACGCTCTATTTTTTCATCCTTGGAACCCACACGCCTCTTGCCGTTCTGGTGCTCCCTCTTATTGCCCTGACGGTGATTCCCGCAATTCAGCAACGCTTTGATTCCCATAAGCGCATGGCCCGCTGGACTCTTCCCGTCTGGCTCTATGTCTCCGTGACAGGAGTGCTCGTTTACCTAATGTTATACCAATGGTTTCCATCCGCGAAGATCTGACCCTGTCCAATCCCCCGCCAGCCGGTTCCGGTATTGAGCGAACGGGTATGCTCGATGCCTTTGCCCATGATACCCGGGAGGATATTCTTGTGCTGGCGATGTTTGAGACGCGCCCGTGGGAATATGGTGAGATGCAACTCTTTCAGCTTCAGGAAAAGCTGAACGCCTATGTCTCCTTTGTTTTGGATGGGGAGATGAAGGAAAACTTCCCCCATCTTTCAACCAAGCCGGTTCGCATTGAACTCCGCACGGCCCATGAACCGCCGCATCGTGCGCTGGAGTTCCTCGGTCGTGCTCGCGATCAGCTTGCACTTCAGCAGATCAGTCTCGAGGTCGTGCTTATTGGCGAACAACAGGAATCCGGTTGTTGCGTCGGCGGAGGTGGATGCTGTGGTGAAAATCGTGGTGCTCACGATCACGCCGAAACAGTCGATCATCATGAAGGAGAATGTGGCTGTCACGCATCCTGACCGATCACTCACTTTGAACCGCCCATGATGGAACTCAACACAACAACCCGCCCACGCAATGTCGATTGGAAGCGGGCTGCGGCCATCCTTTACGGCGACTGGGGCACCAGTAAAGCCTATGTCATCGGCCTTGCCTTTGCGGTGGCTGGGTATAGCTCCCCGTGGCTCATCGCTGCAATGTGTCTACTCACGGCTATCGTCGGTTACAACTACACTGTGATTTGCCGGCATTATCCCAACGGGGGTGGTGTCTACGCCAGTGTCCGTCACCGTTCGGAGGTGATCTCAATCGTCGGGGCCTTCCTGCTGATAGCGGATTACATCGTGACAGCCGCAGCAAGCGCACTTTCGGCCTTCCTCTATCTGGGCGTGCCACACCCCGAATACTGGGCATGCGGTTCCATCCTAGTGATTGGTGGATTGAATTTTTTTGGCCCAAAGCATACCGGAGGTCTTGCAGTTCTTATTTCCGTGCCGACAGCCATTGTGGTGATCCTGCTGGCGCTTTTTGCAATCCCCCATCTTGGCGATGCAGTGACCCATCTTCAACCGCTTCAAGGAGGCTTTCTTCATAATTGGAACGGCTTTGTGGGCATCGTGCTTGCGCTCTCGGGTGTGGAGGCGATTGCCAATGCGACTGGGGTGATGAAACTCAATCCTGGAAGCTCCCTGGAAAAGCCGAATGTTTCCCAGACAGCCACCAAGTCGATTCTTGTTGTAATGGGAGAGGTTTGCTTCATGACGGCTCTGCTTGGACTTGCCATGGCGGCTCTTCCCGGAATGGTTGTTTCGCATGGTGATGTAAACGCACCCGGTGCGGAGGGAGTGCGTGATTATATGCTCCGTTATATGGGGCAGGTGTTTGTGGGGAATGTCTTTGGCCCGCTGGCTGGAAATATCATGGGATGGGCGGTGAGCATTGTCTTTGCCACCCTGTTGCTCTCAGCGGTGAATACGGCACTCATGGCACTGAGTTCAATCTCGTTCCTGATGGCAAGGGATCAGGAACTTCCGCCGATTTTTGCGAAACTCAATTCTTTTGGCGTACCCAACGCCGGCCTGATCCTTTCAATGATCATCCCCGCAGTGCTCGTCGTTGTCGTGAGTGACATGTCGGGTCTGGCAGACCTCTATGCTGTCGGTGTGGTCGGGGCCATCGCGACCAACCTCGGGGCAACCTGCACCGATTGGAAACTCGATCTCAAAAAATACGAGAGGAGTATCATGTTCGTCACCTTTGCGGTCATGGCGGCCATCGAGATCTCCCTCTTTATCGATAAACCCAATGCCCGCATCTTTGCGTTTACCGTCTTGGCTATAGGTCTTATTCTGCGCGGATTGGCGAAGGAGGCCGCAGAACGCAAGAGTGACGCCGCCGCCCGTGTTGCCACCCAAGGCGCCCTTCCTCCGGAGGGTGTCTCCACGCCATCAGCATCGGTGGGAACAGGCACAGCCATGGCACCCGAAGCGGTCTGCCGTCGTTACAACGGCCCGATGCTCACAGCGGTACGGGGGCCGGGCAGGACGCTGGACTTTGCCGTGGAGGAAGCTGCAAACAACGGGCAACCTCTCTATGTCCTCTTTGTGCGCGAGCAACAGGTGATCGCACCGGGTGATCGCCGCAGAAAGTGGACCGAGGATGATGAGGCTTGCAGCGTTTTCGAACCTCTCAGAGCAAAGGGGCTTGGCGAGAACATCATCCCTTGCTACGCGGTCAGTGATGCTCCCGCCCACACCATTGCTGATCTGGCTTCTACAATCGGAGCTGAGCGTGTACTGCTTGGTGCTCCCCAGCGAGGGTCGTTCATTCATATCCTAAGGGGGAACATCATCCGGGAGGTAGCTAAGCTGCTTCCTGACGATATTCATCTGCTGGTCACCGTTTGAGAAAACTGCTTTTTGACCTTGTTGTTTTCGGTAAAAACAGAACAAGTGAAGATCTATGAATTCTTCTACCTATAAGTTGCTCAGCGGTCTGTGCTTTGTACTTGGATTTGTTTCCATCATTGGATCGATTGCGATTTGGTTCATCCAAGGAGGAGCGACGCTGGCTTCGGATACACGCATACACGGCGAACTTTTCGGAATTTTTGTCGGGCTCTGGGCCCCGACCTTCTTCATCCTTTCCAATCGTTTTGACCGCTACGCGGAACTCTCCAAAGAGTGATTGAAATGATGAACGAAAGCTAAGAAGTCCAATCAGACAAGCAGCCCGTTGATGTAATCCGTGGGTTCGTAATTCTCAATGAGGATTTCTTCCTGTGCGCCACGCTTCATGCGTGCCCGTTTCACGATAATTTCGGGTGTCTTGTGGGGAGCAAAGAGAATGTCATCGTGTGTGGCATTCAGCTTTTCTGCAAACATCGAGGGTACCAGATGACCTCCAAGATGGTCGCTGCGACCTGTCGCGACATGGAGGGTGCCTCGCACTTTCTCATCCTGAATATCACGACCGCTGACAGGGAGGAGTTGGGTGCCAAAGCCCAGTTCACCGAGCTCTCCGGTGACGGGGTCGGAAAGAAGTTTGGCATTGTGAGCGGCGACGGTATCGGGATTCCCCCTGATCAGCACTGCCTTGACGATACGGCCACCGGCGACCGTCATCCGGCCCAGTGTCCCATCCTCATAGCGGTGAGGGAACTCACCCTCGGCACCTTCGGGAACAAAATAAACCTCTCCGGCGGGAAGGTTCGCCACATCAGGCTCATCGCCTAAACAGAGGCCGTGGCTTTTTTGCGCCTCCTGACCATTGAGGATAAGGCGGAGGGTGTAGTCTCTTCCTTCGCAATGAAAATCAATCTCGATCCAATCAGCTTTGGTCACTCCCAGACGGAGCTTTTCAGCCTCGACGCTGACTTCGTTGTAATCGACGGCAAGGCCACTGGAGAGAATGACCTCATTGACGCCGTGAAGAGTGGCTCCTCGGAATCCATACTGCTTGGCAAATGCGGTTAGGGGAGCGGTTGCCGAAAAGGTAGAAATGCAGAGGATGATGTCGTAGTTGGGATAGACATCTTGGGAGAGGCTGATTTTTTTGCCCTTGGGATTGTAGGCCTCCTCGGGAAGATCCAAATTGCTCCCACCGGTAAGTTTGTAGGCAAAAATCTCGCCGCCGCTAAGTCCCATTTTGGTCAGCAGTCCCTCATTCAGGGGCTTGTAAAATGATTCGATGGCGTGGCGTTGAATCGAGAGATCGGGATTGTTGAGAAAGACGAAATCCTTGGTCTCGGAGGGATCATCCAAATCGATAAGGATGGCGACTTTTTGCCCGGGTTTTGGATCAAAAGTTGTTTTCAGCAATCGCTCCAAGCTGAAAGGCGGGAACCTTCGGGCTGCTATCTGATCTGCGATCGGTGCCGAGGGAGGAAGAGTGGAGGACGACATGGAGCGTGGAATGGATGGAGAGTGAAGTAGGACTATCAGTTAATGAGGTTAACTAGTTCGATAACGGTTTTCCACAAGCTTTTTTATTCATCGTCTCCTTGAGTGAACAAGGTTCCCTTCTTGAGCAGAGAGAGTTTCCGTCGAAGCCCTGCTTTTTATCTGCTGCGAATCAATGCAAAAAGAGGCACCGCGATCAGGGATCCGACAATCGGCGCGGAAAGATAGATCCAGAGATGTTCAAGATATCCCGAGACGAGCTTCACGTGGCGGCTCCTGCATTCATATTTTGAGGGGAAAGATCGTTCGGGCTGTAGCGAGAGCATAGGAGAAGTCTGAGCAACATCATGACAGAATCACTCGCTCGCCTTGTGACCGTGCTAAAAAGTTAGAAAATTACCTATGAATTGATGGTGCTGAATAAATAGGAGTGCAAAGAGTTTGTCAGCTTTGTGATGATGTTTCTTCTTGGGGGAACCAGTCACGGGTGGCATTACAGGCGCTACATACCGAAAGCATGACGGGAACTTCGACAAGGACACCAACAACGGTAGCCAATGCGGCACCCGAGGAGGGGCCGAATAGAGTGATGGCCACAGCTACAGCCAACTCGAAGAAGTTACTTGCTCCGATTAGGGCACCGGGAGCGGCTACATTATGGGGTACCTTGAGCCATCGCATCAAAAGGTAAGTCAGGCTGGAGTTGAAATAGACCTGAATGATAATCGGAACGGCGAGTAACAGCACGGCCAGCCAACGATGGGTGAGGTTCTCAGCCTGAAAGGCAAAAATGAGCACCAAGGTTAGCAAGAGAGCAGCCATGGTTACGGGCTGAAACTTCGGCAGGAAGGATTTCTCAAACCACTCGCTTCCGTGCGTCTTGAGGAGCGCTGTCCGTGTGATCCAACCGGCCGCGAGAGGAATCACGATAAACACTAAAACCGAGGTAATCAGGACAGCTGAGGGAACGACCACCCCCGAAACTCCGCACAGGAACATCACGATCGGAGCAAAGGCAACGAGCATGATCAGGTCGTTCACTGCTACCTGAACAAGTGTATAAGCGGGATCACCATCGGTCAGATAAGACCATACAAATACCATGGCCGTGCAGGGAGCGGCGGCGAGAATGATCAACCCGGCGGTGTAGTTCTTGGCTGTCTCAACATCAATCCATTTTGCGAAGAGGTGCTGCATGAAAATCCATGCAAGAAAAGCCATGCTGAAGGGCTTCACGATCCAGTTCACAAAAAGGGTTATTAGCAACCCTGTCGGCTTTTGAGCGACACCTCCGATGGAGCCGAAGTCAATCTTCAGCATCATCGGATAAATCATCAACCAGATCAGTATAGCAATTGGGATATTTACATGAGAGTTGTGTCCGAACTCCATGCTGCTGAGAGAGGCAACCGCTTTTGGGGCTGCCATTCCAAGAATCACACCCGCAATCATGCAAATTAGAACCCAGAGGGTCAGATTGCGCTCGAAGAAAGGGAGTCGCTTATTTGTGCTCATAAAAGGTAGAAGATTTTATTTAGTCGCTCACATCCGATGCACCATTGGCGGGGGTCCAGCCTAGCGCCGTAAGAACAACAATTATTATTTTCCAGAGAATCAGAATTAAGATGACACAGAGAAGAGCCAGAAAAATGCGTTTCAGTTTATCTGGTATTTTCATGGTGTGCTCAGTTCTAGAGGAGCAACGGATATTGATTAGAGGCTCTGCCCTCGCTTGAGTCCTGCGGCATAGGCCTCAAAGACGAGTTTGATCTGATCACGAACACGGCGAAATTCCTTCAAGACTTCCTCTTCAGTGCCTGTGGCATGGGCGGGATCATCAAATCCCCAATGGAAGCGGTGGAGCTGCCCGGGAAACATTGGGCAAGCTTGGTCGGCATTACCGCAGACGGTGATGACCGTATCGACGGGACGATCTAGAAATTCGTTCATGTGCTTGGAATGGTGGCCCGAGATATCGATGCCAATTTCCTTCATGACTTCGATCGACTTGGGATGCACATAGCCAGCTGGATTGGAACCGGCGCTGGCAACTTCGATAAGATCCCCGGCAGCAGCACGCAGGATACCTTCGGCGATGTGGCTACGGCAGGAATTTCCAGTACAGAGGATGAGTACGAGTGGTTTGGAAGTCATAAAAGAAGAAAGGCAGGGTTTTAGCAGCAACCCGATCCCGAACAGCAGGAGCGGCCATCATCCTTTTTCACAAGTTCTATGCCGCCAAGCACAACGCGTTTGATGGCTTCCCCGGTTTCAGGGTGACGGGTCAGCGGAGTTTCATCCTCCGACTGCTCGATCTCGTAATGCTTCGGGTCGTCGCAGCAGCTCTCGGGGATGGTTTCGTAGATGTAGGTTGGCATCGTTTTGTATTTTTACTGGGTTGTTGTTTGAGGATGATGAAGCAGGGCAGTCAGGCCGCTTGCACCGACAGGCTCGGTTGCCTGCCATTGCAGGAGATAGGCTCGCGTGGCCAGTGATTCCATGACTTCCCTAAGATAAGGCTGTTCGTTCCGAGCCCTCTGTCTCAGGAGAGGATCTGTGGTGTGGAGAGAGCAGAGGCTCTGGTTGACGATCCATCCAAACGGCTCAATGGCCGCCCGTCGCAAATCCTGCTGCAATGCGGCAGCCTCATGAACCGGAGTGGCTTCGGGCAGGGTTACAAGCAGGACGCGCGTATAATTTGGGTCTCTCAGTCGGGGGAGAAGTTGCCTGACTTCCTCCGGGATGTCTTCCCGTGCCTGGCGTCCGAGTTCCCGATGATAGGCTTCCGTGGCATCGAGCAGCAGGAGGGTATGGCCCGTTGGTGCCGTATCCAGAATGACAAAGGAGCCCTGCGCCTGAGCAACGGTTCTGGCAAAGGCTCCAAAGACAGCAATCTCCTCGGTGCATGGCGACCGTAAATCCTCCTCAAGAAGTGCCCGTCCTTCTGAATCAAGTCCAGCGCCCTGGGACTCCATGACCTGAGCGACATAGGCCTCGGTCTCTTTCTTGGGATCAATCCTGCTAACCGTCAGTCCCTCAATGCTGCTACCGAGTGCCTCGACCACATGGGCTGCCGGATCGGTCGTGGAGAGATGAGCAGGATAGCCGCGTCGGGCCAATTCCACGGCCAGGGCAGCTGCCAGGGTGGTCTTGCCGACGCCTCCCTTGCCCATCGTCATGATGACCCCACAGCCTGGGGCGATCAGATTCTCGATCAGGCTTTCCATGGGGAGGAAATCGTTCCGTGTCGATTCCGAGCTATCAATACTGGTCGGACTTTCAGGAGAAATGCCGGAAACAATGGTTCTGAGAGACTCCAACCCGAGAAGATTATTGGGGCGAAGGGGCACTTCATAGACCGGCAATTGACCCAGAAAGCCCTTGAATGCACGGATGGCCTTGATGCCACGGAGTTCCAAGGCATCGGCAAGGGGATCACCCGGATCCGCCGCCGTGAAGATTCCATTGAGCACAACGCATTGATTGGTGACACCAAGGGAGGCAAGCTCCTTCCATGTGCGTTCCGCTTCCCTGAGCGGTGGAGTCTGGGGGCGGCTGACCAGCACAAGGGTGGTACGGATCGAATCGGCCAACGCGTACAGTGCCCCCTCATAGACAGAGCGTTGTTGATCCAGGCCGGCCAGCGGCCCAAGGCAGGAGGTGCCGGAGGTGTTGTTTTTAAAGTATCCCGTCCAGGCTTTGGGCAATGTCAGCAAGCGGAGTGTGTGTCCGGTCGGGGCTGTATCAAAAACGACATGGTCATAATCCATGGTCGTGGCGGCATCTCCGAGGAGTCGGGCAAACTCGTCGAAGGCTGCAATCTCCATCGTGCAGGCACCGGAGAGCTGCTCCTCCATGCTGCGAAGTGCGGCTTCCGGCAAGAGGCCGCGCATGGGGCCGACAATTTTTTCCCGATAGGCGTGTGCCGCCCGCTCGGGGTCGATGTTCAGGGCAAACAGATTGGGCACACCGGGAATGTTGCCAGCCTGACTGCTGAGTTCCACGCCCAGCACCTCATCCAGATTGGAAGCAGGGTCTGTACTGACGAGCAGCACCCTTTTTCCCCGATCAGCCAGCGCAATCGCCGTCGTGCAGGCGAGAGAGGTTTTTCCGACGCCTCCCTTGCCGGTGAAAAAGAGGAACCGCGTTGCCCGATTAACAAGCTCAACGATCCCTGTAAAAGGAGGATTCATTTTGAGAGCCACTCCTTGCGGGTTTCCTGATCGGGATAGGCACCCTTTAGCACCAGTTCCCCATCGATAAAAAACAGGGGTAGCACTTCGACTCCCTCGCTCTGAAGCAGGGCATTGACCTGCTTGTTCTGCACAAAGGCCATAGGCTGTTGGGAAAGATTGAATCGCTCCACCTGGACACCATGTTCCTGTAACTGATGCAAGAACCCGGCAACCTGCGGGAGAATAGGATCCATATCCGGGCCGCAGATCCCCGTGGAGCAGCACATGGCGGGATCGTAAATCTGGATGGTCTTCATTGCTGGTGAGATGTCGGGATTAGAGAAGTTTCCTTGAGACCAATTTCTCTTGTAGCAGCCTCAAGTCGGAGTTGATCGAGAGATTCGAAAGGAAGTGAGGTAAAGAGTTCAATGCGTCGTTTAACTTGCTGAGCAACCTGCCAAAAGTGATGAAGTTTTTCTTTCTCATTGCCCTCAAAAATCACCGGGTCGGGTGACCCCCAATGAGCTATGACCGGACGACCCGGCCAAATGGGGCAGTTTTCCTTTGCCTTGTCACAGACCGTGATCACGAAATCGAATTCAGTCTCCTTAAACTCATCTAATGATTTGCTGCGGGCATCCGAAGGATCGATTGAAAAATACTCTTTCAGCACTTGCAGCGCCATGGGATGGGGTGCCCCTTTGGGGTGTGATCCCGCACTGTATGCCTTTAAAATATGGCTTGAGGATTTGTTGGCGATGTATTCTGCAAGAATGCTTCGGGCGGAATTGCCGGTGCAGAGAAAGAGTGTTTTAAAACGGGATGTGGAGGGATTCATAATCTGTCAACGATGGTTGGGTTTGCAACTGATGAGGTGAAAAGAGTCCGATGTTGAACTTCGCTGTCCGTGATGCTCGTGGGAGCCTCGGGTCGAGGAGATCAGATCGATGCAGCGGAAGAATTCCCCAAAGCAGGGGCAGGCGATCTGGTAGTAGCAACAGACGCCCCGTTTCTCGCAGACGAGCAGGCCTGCCTTTTTCATGACGGCAAGATGTTTGGAGAGGGTCGTGACATCGCATCCGGCGAGCGCGGTCAGCTCGTTCACACAAAGCTCACCGTGAGTCAGGCGTTCCATGATGAGAAGTCGCGTCGGGTGAGCCATCGCTTTCACCACGACCGCACGATCTGTGGCGTTCTTCTTGAGCGTTATGGTGCGGGGTGGCATATTTGGCAAAAATGCCAAATAAATGGGCAATGTCAAGATCGGGAATTTTCAGTCAGGCTCTTAGTGACGGCTGCTTAGCATCAATGATCCCACCGTGTGCATCCGCCTCACGGCAGAGGGAGGCGTAGAGACCATTTTCAGCCAGCAGGCTTTCGTGGGTGCCCCGCTCGACTATGCGCCCGCGCTCCATCACGAGAATCTGATCTGCGTGACGGACGGTGGAGAGGCGGTGTGCAATGACGAAGCTGGTGCGTCCGGCGAGTAAATGTTGCAGGGCTTCCTGAATGAGCCGCTCGGTGGTGTTATCCACGCTGGCCGTAGCCTCATCGAGAACAAGTATCGGGGGATTTTTGAGCAGTGCGCGTGCGATGGAGAGGCGTTGTTTTTCACCGACACTCAGTTTTACCCCTCGCTCTCCAAGCTGAGTGTGGAGTCCTTTGGGAAGTCGGCGGACAAAGACGTCGGCATTCGCTGCGGCCAGTGCGCTCCACATCTCTTCCTCGGTGGCATCTGGTTTCCCGACCCGGAGATTATCCGCTGTGGTTCCATTGAAGAGGAAGCTCTCCTGAGTGACCATCGCCACCGAATGCCGCAGCACTCCCAGGGGGATGTTCCGGATCGGTGTGCCATCGAGCAGAATCTCACCGGAGCTGAGTTCATAGAATCGACTCAACAGGTGAACAAGAGATGTCTTGCCCGCGCCAGTGGGGCCGACGAGGGCAATCATTTCACCCTGCCTCGCATGGAGGGTGATGTCTTGCAGGACGGTCAAATCGTCCTGATACTGAAATCCGACCGCTTCGTAGCGGACATCGCCCAAGAGAGGTTCTGCTGAGATCGGTTCTGTTGTTGGCTTGTTGTAGCCCGGTTCAACCGTGGCATCGAGGATGGAAAAGACCCGCTCGCTGGCAGCGCGTCCTGATTGCAGGAGTTGATTGAGCGAATGAAGCCTTCCGATCGGTTCGTAAAGATAGCGGGCAAGGAGAAGAAAGGCGGTCAGAACGCCCAGATCCATCTCTCCACGAAGGACTCGTCCCCCACCGATCAATAGAATCACGACCATTCCCATATTCCCCAGAAAATTCATCGAAGGACTGTAGATAGCCCAATAGCGCATCACGAGCAGAGAGGCCTCGCGGAGTGCATCACTTGCGGTATTGAACCGGGCATGTTCTCTTGCCTCGCTGGTGTAAGTCTTAATCTGACGGATGCCGTCCAGATTATCGTGCAGGAGAGAGTTCAACGCCGAGGTGGCCTTGCGAGCCGCGCGGTATCGCTTTCCCGCAGTGAGTGTGTAGGCAAGGGCACCCAGTGCCAAAAATGGTACGGGAGTCAGGGCGGCAACGGTCAGCGCTGCACTGTAATAGGCCATCATGACGAGAACGATGCCGATCTGAAGGATGGCAACGGTTCCCTGTTCGATACCATCAATGAGGACGCGTTCCACATTGGTCACATCCTCGACAAGACGGGTCATGATGTCGCCGGTGGCCCTGTTATCAAACCAGTTCAGGGGAAGCATCTGAATGCGGGCATAGAGATCACTGCGAAGATCAAAGATGACGCGTTGTTCGAAATGGTTGTTGAGCAGAATGCGCAGGCAGTTCAGGAGATCCTGAGCAAAGAAGGCTGCAAGACCGGTCAGGATCAGCGGGATGAATCGTTCAGGATGATGGGCTCTCAAGACGCCATCAATGATCTGCTGGGTCACTGCCGGGAAGACCACTACTGTCAGCGTGCTACCAACCGCGCAAAATATCGTGGCAACGGCCATCCATGGGTAACGGGCTGTGTAGCCAAAAACTCGGAAGAGAATGCGCATGATGCTTAAGGAAGCGCCGATTAAATCGCATTGAGGCCATTGCGGCAAGAAGGGGTCACGGACAAGGCGACTTTGACTCGCTCGCTCCCATTCGGTTTGCCCTGTAGGCAAATCTACCCAAGCCTACTCAAACACCTTCGCCAGCATCCTCTCTCAACTACATAAGACCAAAAGAAAATATCAACATTTTGTTACATGCTGTAATAAAGAATGTTACAGATAATTAATCGTTCTTCTGTTTGTTTTTGTGTGCCGGGCTGGTTAAAAATCACCAATCCGAACGAGCTTGTCTGAAAATCGACAATTGGAACCACTGGCATCTTTGGGCAAAGGTAAGATGGGAAGAGTTGGTGGTCATTCTTGCCGGCGGGCCCGTGCTGCAGCGGGTCTAAAAAGTTGGCATGAGGGTTGCTTTAAATCCTTTACCGCCCCACCAGGCGCATAACAAAAACACCAACCCATGATGAAAAAAACAACCTCTGTGATTCGATTGCTCGCAGCTGTCGCCTCGTTGGCGATGCTCGGCGCAGTCACATCCACACTCCACGCAGACACGAATGCGCCGGCAGCGGCTCCAGCAGCAGCGGCAACCCCAGCGCCAACGCCGGTACCGTTTGCCAGCGCTTCCCTGTCCAACCAGATTGCCTTTCTGGAAGCGGCCCACAGCAACAGTGATCCGACATCCACAGGCATCGCCAACGAGTCAGATCCCGGTCACAACGCTTGGATGATGGTCTCCGCAGCCTTCGTGCTGATGATGACTCTCCCCGGATTGGCCCTTTTCTACGGAGGTCTCGTTCGTTCCAAAAATGTCCTTTCCATCATTGCGATGTGTTTCGGCATCACCGCCCTGGTTTCTGTGATCTGGTGGGCTGTCGGTTATAGCCTTGTTTTCGGAACAAGCTTTAACACAACGATTCCGGTCATCGGACCCTTTATTGGTGGAAACGAATACTTCTTCTTCAAGGGTGTCGATTCTATGCCAAACACGAACTATGCGTTCTGGGTTTCCCAGAATGTCTTCAGTATCTTCCAACTGACATTTGCAATCATCACTCCAGCCCTGATTTTCGGTGCCACCGCCGAACGCCTAAAGTTCGGTGCGCTGATGGCCTTTGTCTTCGGATGGATGTTCCTCGTCTATTTCCCGCTTGCCCACATGGTCTGGGGTTCCACCGGTCTGATGAACGGGGTCTGGAATGCATCAGCCAAAATCCCTGCGATTGACTTCGCCGGAGGAACGGTCGTGCACATGTCCTCGGGTTGGACGGCGCTCATCCTCTGCCTGATCCTTGGCAAGCGTGTCGGACACGGCAAGGAGCCCATGCCTCCTCACAGCCTTGTGCTGACCTTCATCGGCACAGCCCTCCTCTGGGTTGGTTGGTATGGATTCAATGCCGGTAGTGCTGTTGCCGCCGATGTGGTTGCCGCCAATGCCTTCACGACTACCACTCTTGCCACCGCGGTCGGAGCCTTCACTTGGCCTCTGGTTGAGTGGATCTTCAAGGGCAAGCCCAGCGTTCTTGGATTCTGCTCAGGTGCCGTGGCTGGTCTGGTTGTCATCACTCCTGCCTGCGGATTCGTGGATTCCACGGGCGCCGTGATCATCGGTGTTGTGGCCGGTGTGGTGCCTTATATCTTCTGCACAATTATCAAGAACATCTTCAAGTATGACGATGCGCTCGACACCTTTGGTGTCCACGGTGTCGGTGGAACCTGCGGAGCCCTGCTCACGGGTATTCTGGTGAACCCTGCGGTCAACAGCAATCTGACAGCAGATGCGGTTGCCGGTAAGAATGGTCTCAAGGCGGCCATTGCCAGTCACTCCCTTGTTGTCGCCCAGGCCGAGGCCGCAGTCATCACCATCGCTCTTGCAGTGGTCATGACGACGATTCTCGCCTTCCTCGTCAAGTTCACCATTGGTCTCCGGCCTAGCATTGAGGCTGAACACCAGGGTCTGGACATCCTCGATCACGGTGAGGAGGGTTATAACCACTAATACAACGACGGTTCATACTATATACAATAACACTCATGAAAAAAATCGAAGCAATCATCAAGCCCTTCAAGTTGGAAGAGGTAAAAGACGCACTCAGCGAGCTGGGAATCGAAGGCATGACGGTGACCGAGGTCAAGGGCTTCGGTCGCCAGAAGGGCCACACCGAAATCTATCGTGGAAGCGAATACACGGTCGATTTCCTTCCCAAAATCAAACTGGAGGTCGTTCTGGCCGACAGTGCGGTTGAAGGGGCTTTGGCAGCCATCGTGAAGACGGCCAAAACCGGCAAGATCGGTGATGGCAAAGTCTTTGTCCTGCCGGTCGAAAATGCGATACGCATTCGTACCGATGAGACTGGGGACAAGGCTGTCTAAGAACGAAGCGTTCTAAATTATACGCCATTCAAAAAAGGCGGAGACTTCGGTCTCCGCCTTTTTTTGTCTTCGGTTGTACGGCGGGAAAAAACGCCGTTTCGGAAGGGTCTCTCTGGTGGATCCAGATCAAGGCCATTGGAGTCACTCTCCTCCTTGTAATTCCGTGTACGGTTATAATCACAGTACTGGTTCGGATGCTTGTCGGTTTAAGTCCCGGTCCGGAAATTGAATCACAGGGGCCCGATATTCACGACCATGGGAAGGAAGGCTACACAATGAATGGGTAGCGATTCTTTTTCAAAGAAGGGCGCAACAATTTCATTCCGACAACCATCGAGACTCGATATTCCTTTGCAAAATGCACGACAATCAGGTTTAACCAACAAGTCGGATCGCCGAAACACCCCAATTCTCCCATGAAAAAAATCGAAGCCATTATTAAACCTTTCAAGCTCGAAGAGGTGAAGGATGCCCTCAGTGAAATTGGTATCGAGGGTATGACGGTCACGGAAGTCAAGGGGTTCGGTCGTCAGAAGGGCCACACAGAGATCTACCGTGGCAGCGAATACACGGTCGATTTCCTTCCCAAAATCAAACTGGAGATCGTTCTGAGCGACAATGCCGTCGAAGAGGCAATCCGGGTGATCAGCGAGGCTGCAAGAACCGGGAAAATCGGTGATGGGAAAATTTTTGTTCTCCCTGTTGAGAATGTACTCCGAATTCGCACGAGCGAAACGGGTGAAGCGGCCGTGTAGCAATGGGAGGACAAAGGTCTTCCACACCTTTTACCCTCTTTTCTTTTGGCTCTCCCGAGCCAAGTTATCTGGGCGAGTTCGGGATGCCTTTGAGCAAGACAATCAGCTCCCGGTCTCGCTGAATTCCATGCTATGAGCCACAGGGTTCGTTGTGCATGGGCGGGGCATGGTAAACCTCACTACGAGAAATATCATGATGAGGAATGGGGGGTGCCTGTCCATGATGACCGGAAGCATTTCGAAATGTTGATTTTGGAAGGTGCCCAGGCAGGATTGACATGGGAGACAATCCTTAAGAAGCGCGAGGGATATCGCCGATCCTTCAAGAACTTCGATCCCGTTGCTGTCTCTGGGATGACCAACGATGAGTTGGAATCTCTTCTCATCGATCCCTCGATTATCAGAAACCGGCTCAAGGTTTTTTCTGCGCGTAAAAATGCACAGATCTTTTTAGAGATCCAAAAGGAATACGGCTCCTTTGATGCCTATGTCTGGCGCTTTGTGGATGGGAAGCCAATTGTCAACAGACCGAAGGGAACCGGTGATTTGCAAGCTCTCTCCACGGAGTCAGATAATCTCTCTAGGGATCTCAAAAAACGCGGAATGAGTTTTATCGGATCGACCATCATTTATGCCTACATGCAGGCCATCGGCATGGTTGATGACCATATTGCGGATTGTTTCAGGGCGCAGCAACCTGCGGGCATCAGATAGCCGTCAGCAGCTCCAGCGTTTTCTCGTTTTGTTGAGTGGGGTGAGCTTTTGGAGGAACGACTGCACGCGGCGTTTCCGCCGGGATCAGGTAACGAGGCTCTTTTCCATGATCGACCATGATCGGGTGATAGTTCCAAGAGGAGAGCAACTTGCCGGATTCCTCAAAAAATTGAATCAGCAGGGGCGTATGCGGCATCACCTGAGGATGCAGGCAGGTGGGGAGAAGGAATGTGCGGAATCGAACAGCACCGATAAATCCTCCCTCTGGGTGAGGGTGGAGGGGGAGCTTCCAACCGTTGACGGAAATCGTCACGGGAGGTTTGCTCCTCTCTCTTGAGGGTGCAAACAGGCGTACCTCAAGTCGTTCCGTGGAGGAGTCGACGCAGCGAACAAGCCCTCCTGATGGTGTTGGCTGCTCTCCAAGAAGAGGCCATGGCTCAAGGGCGCGACGAAGATGCCAGGCTGTGCCGTTGGTTTTTTCCTCTGCCAGGATTGGGAATCGGAATTTCAGATGCTGCTGGAACCACCCCCGTTCAAAATGGAAGCCATCATGGTCATTGAGATACCCGAGTACTTTATCGAGGTCTTCTTCGAGAAAGAAAGGAAGCAAGAAATCGTCATGAAGCCGCCCCTTCCAGTCGATCAATGGTTCCTTGTAGGGGGTGTGGACGAATGTCGCAGCCAAGGCCCGCCAGAGTGCCTGCACAGCAAGGAACTGTCCGATGTCGGGAGACATTTCGATGGAGCGGAACTCGACCAAACCAAGCCGTCCGTTCGGCATGAAGGGATTGAAGAACTTATCGACGCTAACCTCCGCCTTGTGGGTGTTGCCGTTGTAATCAAGAAGGAGATTACGCAGAAACGCATCGATCATGACTGCCGACGCCGGAGCTTCCATCATCTCAATGGCGGTAAGGGAAAGACCCAATTCCCTTGGAATTTCAAAGAAACTTTCATCAATTCTGGGGGCCTGTGAAGAGGGGCCTACAAACCGTCCGCTAAAAAGATAGGAAAGCGAAGGGTGTCGTTGAATGAATCGAAGAAAGCTTGGGAGTAGGTGAGGCTTGAGCAGGAAGGGATTAGAGTCGAGTGAGTCTCCCCCAAGAACCAGATGACCGCCACCACCAGTGGCGGCAACTTCCCCTGAAGGCAGCAGGCGCGTTCCCCTCAGACCACATTCTTCCGCTGACTGGAAGAGGGCGGCGGCGGTTTTTTCCAAACTTCTCCAGTCGGGAGCTGGAGGAAGATTCACTTCGATGACCCCAGGATCGGGAATAATGGCAAGGCTCTCCCAGCCATCCTCATGAGGAGGAGGGTAGCCTTCCAGAGAGATCGGTGCCGAACGGAGCGTCTCGGCAGTCTGCTCGATCGCGGAGAGAAGCGCGGCAAAAGATGACGCCTCAAGAAACGGGGGGATAAACAGGGTAAGGGCTCCCTCGCGGATTTCGGCAGTAAGGGCACGGGGCAAACGGCCCTCAGGAAGCTGCGAAAGCGGGAGTCTGAGGCCTATGGAACTGGTGCCGGGCAGTAGCAGGAGATCCCCCCCATCGGGAAGAACCCAGGTATCTGTTTTCCAGACCCCTTTGATGCAATCAAGGGGAAGTACCCATCCTGCTGCCCGGTGAAGCTCCTGCCACCGCTTTCTCTCGGCTGTGGTCCAACGAGGTTGCACGAACCCCTTTTTGGTTCGCGAATATCTTGGGATGGGAGGGGTTTCTCCAAGCATTGCAGCAGCTCGCATAGCCGCCTCCACATCCTCGTAGACGGGGCGAAGACTCCCTGAAACTCCAAGTATGGTCGCCAGTGATGAGAGAAACTTTCTCGGCGAAACGGGTGGCTTCTTACCCTTTTTCCCTTGGGAAAGGAGAGCTGGGTAATTCCAGAGGGGAGTGCCCTTTTTTTTCAGAAGCATGAGCTTCCATCTTGGGATCGGTTCTCCGGGATATTGCTTGCCATTGGAGCGGAGAATGACCGCGCCCGGCATGAGTGATTTTTCCAGCGCGCGCGCGAGGTTCCAAGCAAGTCGCAGTTTTTGCTCCCCCAAAGCCTCAAGATTCCACTCGGGGCCGGATGGTTTTTCCGGAATAAAAGTAGGCTCTCCTCCCTGGGTCAGAACCAGACCGGCATCTGCCAGCAACCTGTCGGCGTGTTCCCCCTGAAGACGCAATCCTTCAATCATACTCGAGGAGATGGCGCTCATACCTCAATCTCTTCTCCTGGCAACAGTTCACGGGCGGAAATTGCCCCATCATGGAGCAGGCATAGATCGGGCTCTCCACAGTAAGAACCTTCCACTGGAGGAATATCGCCAGCCACCGTCGATATGGCAACGGCAATGTGATGGGCATCGGCGAGGATACCGTTGGTGGGATCGAGGCCCCTCCAACCAGCGCCGGGCAGATAGACTTCACACCAGCCATGGGTGTAGGACTCTCCATCCAGTCCTCCTGGAGTGGAGCAGAGATACCCGCTGACATAACGGGCAGCCACCCCGAGAAACCGTGCCGCCTCGATCATGAGATGAGCAAAATCACGACAGGTTCCCTCTCCCTGGGTCAGGATCTCACTGACAGACCACACACCATGAACATGCCGTGGAGTATAACGGAACAAGGCACGGATCGCGCTGTTGATCGAGGTGATGGTGCCGAGGGTGGAGGGGGGATTGGAAGGCCCGGAGTTGCGTTCCAGGAAGGGTTTGAGCCAATAGCCCAAGATCGCTGCCGCGCTCTCATCCATGGGTTGGAGAAAGGGTGCAAGCAGGCTACTCTCCCTCTCGTCGTATTTGATCGGAAGATGCATTGAGCGATCTTCCAAAAGAAAGTCAAAGGGGTTGGTGAGATGCTGTTCGATCAGCAAGGAACTCCTAATGAGGAGTTCATCCGTCATCACGGGAAAAACAGCCTTACCCACGATATTTCCGAGTGCGTCCAGATTCCACTTTAATGAAGACTCCCCGCTGATCGTCAGTTCGGATTTAAGCAGGCGCAATCCCGGCGTCGTTCTGGGAAGCAGTCGGAGAAGATGGGGAGTGAGACCAACCGGCACGGCATAGCGATAGCGGGTGGTGTGGTCGATTCTGAGGAACATGGGGACGGGCGGCACTACGGGACTCTATCTCAACAGTCGGCGCGCTAACGAAAGAGAAATGAGAACAATGGAAAAATTCCCGGTTTGGATGGAATCAGCAGAAGTGTCTCATGACACCGACGAAGCATAAAAGTCCAGCGGTTGATTTTTGAATCGGTTGACATTTCGTTTGTTGGATAAAGCAAACTCCATACCAAGATGAAAGCTGGTGCGCTGTTTTTTCCGAAATGCCTTTGGCTTTACCTTTAGCCGGGAAAAAATACTCTTTTAACAATGAAAACCATACTCGTGACCGGCGGAGCAGGATATATTGGAAGCATTTGCGTTGAGCAGCTTCTTAATCAGGGCTACAAGGTGGCCGTTTTTGACAATCTTTCCGAAGGGCACCGATTGGCAATCGATCAGCGGGCAGAATTTTTTCAGGGGGATCTTGCCGATATCGAAGCAATCAAACTGGCCCTTAGGGAATCAAAAGCCGAGGCAGTGATGCACTTTGCAGCCAATGCCCTAGTCGGCGAATCGATGAGCAATCCCGGAAAGTATTTCCGAAACAATGTGGCCAACGGAGTGAATCTATTGGAAGCCATGGTGGCCGAGGGGGTGAAGCGTTTTGTCTTCTCATCCACCTGTGCAACCTTTGGCGTGCCGGAGCGCATGCCCATCGACGAAACCCTCGCACAGAAGCCGATCAATCCCTATGGCGAATCGAAGCTGATGTTTGAGAAAGTGTTGCGCTGGTATGGTGAGATTCATGGGATCACTTTTGTCGCCCTGAGGTATTTCAATGCTGCAGGAGCATCGGAAAAGTTCGGCGAGGATCACCGCATCGAGACGCATCTCATTCCCAATGTGCTCAAGGTGGCGCTAGGTCAGAAAGAATCAGTCGAGATTTACGGTACGGATTATCCGACCCCGGACGGCAGTTGCATTCGTGATTACATCCATATCATCGATCTTGCACAGGCCCACCTGCTGGCCCTTGGTGCCGGCCAGAGTGCCTTTTACAATCTCGGGACAGGTGGAGGCACTTCTGTTCGGGAAGTTATTGAGTGCTGTCGCTCGATCACGGGACATGCGATTCCGGCACTTGAAAAACCCCGTCGTGCCGGTGATCCCCCCCTGCTCATTGCTGGCTCTGACAAGATCCAACGGGAACTGGGTTGGCAGCCTAAGTATCAGGACATCCGCACCATCGTCGAAAGTGCCTGGGCCTGGCATGTGAAGCACCCACATGGTTACGGAGATTAATGGAATGGGCGTGGAACTTATCGATACCCACGCTCATCTTGATTATCCGGATTTTGAGTCTGATCTGGAAGCTGTCATAGCACGGGCAACAGAGGCGGGTGTCACCAGGATCATCAGCATCGGAACTGGTCTGGCGAGCAGTTGCAAGGCGGTCGCACTCGCTGAACGCTTTCCCAACCTCTATGCCGTTATCGGGATTCACCCGACTAATGTGATTGATGAGGGCGTTGAGCTTTTCCCGCTGTACCGTGAGTTGGCACATCACCCCAAAGTTGTGGCCATTGGTGAGACGGGAATTGACTATCACCATGTGCCGGAGGGACTCGAGGATATGCACCCGTGGAAGGCTGCTCAGGCAGTTGCATTCCGACGACAACTCGATCTGGCGGAAGAGTTTGGTCTGAATGTAGTGATTCATCAGCGTTCCGCGTGGGAGGAGACGCTCGCTGTACTGCGACCCTACACCGGCAGGGTGCGCGGAGTTTTTCATTGTTTTGGCGGCACCCCGAGGGAGGCTGCGGAAGTTGCCGCCCTTGGCCATCTTGTTTCCTTCACGGGGATCATCTCGTTCAAGAATGCCGCACAGGTCAGGGAGACTGCGGCATGCGTTTCCGCAGATGGCTACATGGTGGAGACCGATTGTCCCTATCTGGCCCCCGTGCCCCACAGGGGAAAAAGGGCTGAACCCGCCCACACACGGATTGTCGCTGAACAAGTAGCCCTGGCACGGGGTATCAGCGTTGAGGAGGTGGCTGCCGCAACAACGCGCACGGCGGAGAAATTCTTCCGCTTTCGGCGGTTAGCATCAAACGCCCCATGAGATATTCCCTGTTTCTGGACTCGCGGCAGAAGCCAACTTCACCGTGGGTCGAAGGCTTCTGGTGTGTTCTGATTATCGGCGGGGTATCTCTGTGCTGCCTGCTGGTTATGGGGGGTGCTGCAGGAATCTCATTGGGCGGTTGGGATGCCATCTGGCATTACCGGGATGTGTTCTGGAAGGGGTGGCTGCTGACGATCTTCCTATCACTTGTCTCCTTGGTGCTCAGTTCCCTTATTGGACTTGGAATCGCCCTGGGCAGAAGATCGTCAGTTATTGCGTTGCGTTCATTGTCGTTGCTTTATGTTGAGCTGGTAAGGGGTACGCCCTTGCTGGTTCAGATTCTCTTTCTTTTCTATGTGGTGGCAAATGCCATGGGTCTTGAGGACCGCCTGATCGCAGGCGTGCTGATCCTTTCCATCTTTAGCGGAGCTTATCTGTCGGAGATGATCAGGGCGGGCATTGAGGCTATCCCGGCATCCCAGTTGGAATCGGCTCGGGCCATCGGATTGACCACACTTCAGATATACCGGTTCGTCATCGTACCGCAGGCACTGCGGCAGATCCTTCCGGCACTCACCGGGCAATTTGCCTCTCTAATCAAGGATTCTTCACTTCTTTCAATCATCGGATTGGGGGAGTTTACCTTAGCCGCTCAGCAAGTGAATTCAGCCACTTACCGGACTTTTGAAAGCTATCTGCCACTCGCTTTGGGATATTTGGTTCTCACACTTCCAATTTCCATCTGTTCAAGAATGCTTGAGCACCGTCTGCGTTATGAAACTTGAGATAGAAAAACTTACCAAGAGTTTCGGTTCGGGTGATCAGAAGCAAAGGGTACTCGACTCACTGAATCTCAAGGTTGAATTTCCCCATGTGCTGGCCCTTCTGGGGCCGAGTGGAGGTGGCAAATCGACTCTTCTCCGTGTGATTGCGGGACTGGAGCAATCCGATGGGGGGGAGGTTATCGTGAATGGTGAATCAATACCTCACCAAGAGAGAAATCTTCGAAACTATCGTCGTTCACTCGGCGTGGTTTTCCAGTCTTTCAACCTTTTTCCTCACATGACAGCAATGTGCAATGTCATGCTCCCGCTTACTGCCGTCCATGGACTCGAGACAACAGAGGCTAGGAGACGGGCGGTGGAGGTTTTGGAGCGACTTGGTCTGGCAGAGCATGCAGAGAAAAATCCGATGCAACTTTCCGGCGGCCAACGACAACGGGTAGCTATTGCAAGGGCGTTGGCTGCAAGACCACAATTTCTCCTTTTCGATGAGCCGACCTCAGCCCTTGATCCCGAAATGACGGCAGAAGTACTTCAGTTGATCGCTGAACTCAAGGAGGAGGGAACGCCAATGCTGCTCGTGACTCACGAAATGGGATTTGCACGCAAGATCGCGGATCATGTCGCATTTATCTCGGCAGGCAGAGTCCTTGAGTCAGGAAGTGCCTCCGAGTTCTTTAAGACTCCACAGACCACGCAAGCGGTGCGTTTTCTCGAGAAGGTCCTGGCTTACTGATCTCAGGCTCCGTGGAGAGCGAATGACACCAGAGCAAAGAAAAAGCCCCGCCGTTTCCGGCGGGGCTTTTCTTTGTCAGTATAACTAAACTAAACCTTAGAAAGTCAGACCAACGCTTGCGCCGGCCCAGCCACAGCCCTTTGCCGTATTGTAAAGACCGAGTCCCTGATAGGAATAAGCCCAGTAGCCTGTGACATTGACCAATTTGGTGATCTGCCAAGTGACAGGAAGCTGGAACTGCCAGTTGTTGGCACCAGTTACATAATTCCCCTGCTGATTCGCGTTGTAACGGAATGAGAAGTTATACTGGGTGTTAGGATTGAAGGTGACCGATCCATCCTTCTTGATGAAGTTGAGAGGGATCGCCGCCGACAGAGAAGGGCTGAGATAGCTCGATCCCGGATTGATGGATCCATATTTGTACTGGTTGGCCGTACCAAGCTCGTAATAGTAGGTAACCCCACCGGTTACTGGGATTCCGCAAATCGTCTTGGTGTAGGATCCGGTGACATTGACTTCATTCTGCACACCCGTTCCACCCGGGCGGTTGCCGCCAGGAAGGTTGAAGTAGCCGTAGAACTCGTATCCTGCACCTAAAGCAATGCCATTGTCGAAGGTGTGCAGATAGTTCACTGGAATATCAAGCTCTCTGTAAGAAGAGGCATTAGCATTCTTTTTGACAGCTGTACCATACCAAACAGGTACGTTTATAATGTCTTTGGAGGTGATGTGCCAGGTCGGGGTAAACGAGGTCGAAAGGATCCCGGTACCAGCGAGGACATCAACACCGCGGAACATGTAGCGGCTGTCGTAGTTTTCACTGGCAGTGAAAGTGAAGAGCGGACTTGCAGGAGCGGGAGCTACTGGAGCCTTCACATCTTTTTCAGTTCCAGCCTTGACGCTGGTAGTTGCTGCGACTGCCACAAGGGCGACAGTTGCAATGCGTGTCATTAGTTTCATGGTAGGTTTGGTTAGGTTGGTAGGACTGGTTGAAGTCCGGTACATTACCGAAAGCACAGAGCGTGCCAAGTCTTTTTAGACATTATTTACAGAGTGAACGCGCTGATTTTCTAAAAAATTGGGCAAATGAATCAAACGGCTGATCAAAAATGACCAGAGAGGGATTCAGATGAGAGAACTCCCCGGCTAGCTTTTTGGTTTGAACTCGGGCGTGCCCACGCCGCTCGCCCCTGACGGGGCTGCTTCGCAGTCCTACCTCCTCACGCCAGTCGGAGGTTTCCAAAGAGCTGCATCGGGACAGGCCCAGAGATTAATGCCGGGTCGTGGGAACGACCGGGATAGCTTGTGCTATAGCACTGCCCGCTAGGGCGAGACGAGCCGGATCGAGCGAGGCAATGAGAGATGTTGTATAGCCAGAATTCAATTATCGTTGGCAATCTGCATTCCGCACTTCGGACAATAGTATCTATAGCCCGACCACAGGATAATATAGATGATTCCCGGCAATAAAAAAAACAAACATAGCACAAAGGCTATTCCAAAGTTGCCTCGCGCTTCTATTTTCGGTGGGCCGTGGTATCCACAATTTGAATTAGGACAAATTATTTGCTTATCCTCCTTATCTATTGTTTTCCAGAGAGCCGCATCAAGACAGGCCCAAAGATGGATAATCCATCCTAAAAGAACCAACCAGAGCAGTCCCGTAAAAACAAAGAAGAGGATCGCTGGGATAAGTCGTCCTTGAATTAACTGCCCCAGTCCGGGAATAAAGAAGCTGGCGAGCGACGCAAGAACATTGCCCGCCGATCCCTGACCGGATGGTTGATTGCTCATCGTAAAGATGTGTCTGAAATTAATAATTTTGTCCAGCGCAGCCGTTTTTCGCTCTTGCGGGATAAAATCCAAGTGATCACGCTCCAAACTGTGATCCAAGCCCTCTTCACCCCCGCTCATCTTCATCTTGCGATCAACCATGTGCCGATCATCGGTCTTACGGTTGCCTGTCTGCCGGTCATTCTCGGAATTCTCTTCCATAGTCGGGGGGCTCTTGCTTCAGGTCTCGTGGCGGTGCTGCTCTGCGTTGGGACGATGCCGCTCGTGATGGAAACGGGGGAGTCCGCCCAGGAATCGTTTGCCGATGGCT
>CAIJRY010000034.1 GCA_903823215.1 uncultured Spartobacteria bacterium | reverse complement strand
GAGGAACTTGTCATCGCCCGTGAGACGGCAAACTTGATGAAACTTCACCCATGAAAATGCCTCACACACTTTTTTTAACCCCGGTTGGGAGTGGTTGCGGACTCACTTCCATTTCCTTGGGACTCTTCCGGGCACTCGACAAACATGGCATTCGTGTCGCCTTCTATAAGCCGATCGGACAGCCGACCGGCGGGGATGCAGGGCCGGAACGCTCTACGCATTTCATCCGTGCCACGACGGCGTTGCAACCTTCCACGCCCATCCCCCTTGAGGAAGCGGAGCGGCTCATCGGAATGGGGCATCTCGAAGAGTTGCTTGAGCGGGTGGTTCGTGCCTTTCATGAATCGGCTGGAAATGCCGATGTGGTCGTTGTCGAGGGACTCATTCCCCACGCCGACTCAAGCTACACTTCCGAACTCAATCTCCATGTTGCCCGCACACTGAGTGCCGAGGTCATTCTTGCGTGTTCGGCTGCTGATGCCACGCCGGAGGAGATAGAGGAGAGAATCGAAATCGCCGCCCAGCAGTTCGGAGGAGTCAGTAAAAAAGGGGTTATTGGATGCATCATCAACAGGATTCCGGCGATCACCCGCAGATTGCCCGAGGAAATTCGGGAGGAATGGACTCGTAACAGCCGCCTTCTCAAGCCGAGTCATTGCCGATTGATAGCAGCCATTCCTCAAAATTCCGAACTCACAGCCTGCCGCACCGTCGATATCTGCCGCTATCTGGACGCCGAGATTATTCACGAGGGGGAACTCTATACCAGGAGAGCCAAAAAGAACTCCCTCCTGGCCCGCACGGTTCCCAATCTGACCCATACCTTTGCCCCTGGAGCCATCCTGATCACTCCCGCCGACCGGATTGATGTGATCCTTGGCATCGCCATGGCCGCTCTCAATAAGATCCCAATGGCCGGACTGCTGCTGACCGGAGATACGAACATCGATTTTAACATCATGGAGCTTTGCCAGCCTGCCTGGCAGACGGGGCTTCCTGTGCTGAGAGTCCCCACCAACAGCTGGGAAACCGCCACCAATCTCAGCAGGATGAGCACCGAAGTCCCTGCGGACGACATCGAGCGGGCGCAACTCTCCATGGATTTTATTGCGAACCACATCGATGCCGAGTGGATTACCTTACACAGTGCCGCCCCTGTGGAGGCGCGGATGTCGCCTGCCGCCTTCTGCTTCCGTCTTGCCGAACTCGCCAAAAAGACCGTCCGCCGCATCATCCTCCCCGAGGGAGAAGAGCCTCGAACCATCAGGGCTGCGGCGTTGTGTGCCGAGCGCGGGATAGCCCGCTGCATCCTGCTTGGTAAACCTGAAACCATCCTGCAAGTGGCTAGAAATCAGGAGGTCGAACTCCCCTCCTCCGTGGAAATCATCGATCCCGATCTGGTTCGGTCAAAGTATGTGGCTCCACTTGTAGAAATGCGTAAACACAAGGCTCTCACTCCGCAAGGTGCGGAGGAACTGCTCGAAGACACAGTCTGGCTCGGGACTGTCATGCTTGCACTCGGAGAAGTGGACGGTCTTGTTTCGGGAGCTCTCCATTCATCGGCCAATACGATCAGGCCCGCTCTTCAGATCATCAAGACCCAGCCCGGGGTGAAGGTCGCCTCATCCATTTTCTTCATGTGCATGCCTGAGCAGGTGCTCATTTACGGGGATTGCGCGGTCAATACCAATCCGGACGCTGAGACACTTGCCGATATTACAATCCAGAGCGCCGAATCCGCCCAGCGATTTGGCATACCGGCTAGGGTTGCTATGATCAGCTATTCCACCGGCAAATCGGGATCAGGGGCTGATGTGGACAAAGTAGTCGAGGCGACGGCGATCGCCAAGGCCAAGCGCCCTGATCTCCTAATCGACGGCCCTCTTCAGTATGATGCAGCTGCAATCCCGGAGGTTGCCGCACAGAAGGCTCCCGGAAGTGCGGTGGCCGGGAAGGCAACCGTGTTTATCTTTCCTGACCTCAACACGGGCAACACAACCTACAAGGCTGTGCAACGCAGTGCCAATGTCATCAGCATCGGCCCCATGCTGCAGGGACTGAGACGCCCGGTGAATGATCTTTCACGAGGTGCACTCGTCGAGGACATCGTTTATACGATCGCCCTGACGGCCATCCAGGCGGGGCAGGAATAGATCTCGTGCATGACGGACATCGTTTTCCTGCTCAAGAGTATTCCGCAAAAAAAACTCTGCAAAACCTGGATTTCCTGCGTGCGTCAAAGGGGCGTAAGGTTGTAGCCTCCTAGTTTCCATGACTGGCTCGCCCGAACTCCGGATCTTCAGCGGATCTGCCCACCGCCAACTCGCCCATGACATCGCCTCCTATCTGGGGATGCCGCTGGGGGATGCGACTGTCACCTCGTTTCCCGATGGTGAAACCTATGTCAAAATCAATGACAATGTCCGGGGGAGGGATGTTTTCATCGTTCAGCCGACCTGTCCTCCGAGTAACCAGAACATCATGGAACTGCTCATCATGGTCGATGCGGCGCGTCGTGCCAGTGCCGATCGCATCACGGCGGTGATACCCTTCTTCGGTTATGCCAGGCAGGATCGCAAGGATCAGCCGCGCGTTCCCATCACGGCGAAGCTTGTGGCCAATATCTTGGTGGCGGCTGGGGTCAACCGCGTGCTCACGATGGATCTGCATGCACAGCAGTTACAGGGATTCTTTGATATCCCTGTCGATCACCTTTACGCCCTGCCGGTGATGATCGATTATATCCATCGCAAGAACATTTCCAACCTCGTGGTAGTCTCCCCCGATGTCGGCGGTGTCAAGATGGCCAGTGCCTATGCAGAAGCCCTCGGGGCCGGACTGGCGATTGTGGTCAAGCGCCGCAAAAGCGCCACCGAAGTCGATGCCCTGCATATCATCGGTGATGTGGAAGGCAAAAATGTGATCATCATCGACGACATCACGGAAACGGCTGGAACACTCACGAGTGCGGCCAAAATCCTGCGCACCCAGAATGTTGGTGATATTTATGCTGGCGTATCTCACGCTGTGCTGACAGATTTAGCGGTTCAGCGGTTGGAGGGTTCCGAAATCAAGGAACTCATCACCACCGACAGCGTACCTGTTCGACAAGGAACGGGGGATCGCGTGCGGGTTCTCTCCGTCGCCGAATTGCTCGGCGAGGGGATCCGTCGTATCCATGGAGGTGAGTCGGTCTCCTCGCTGTTCCGACTCAAGCAACAATCGACTCAAAATCCAGCGTCTTAACACCCGAATCCAATGGCTAAACAGGTTACCCTTTCCGCTCGTCATCGCACCGATGTCGGTCGCAACTCCGTCAAGCAACTCCGCACCCGCGGCAGCGTTCCCGCCGTCATTTACGGACACAAGGATCAGCCTGCCAACCTTGAGATCAATGCCCGCGAGATCAACAAGCTTCTTGCCCATGCGGTCGGTGAGAACATCCTCGTCGAACTCCAGATTGCTGGTGACAAGGGGGCTACGAGCAAACTCTCCCTCATTCAGGAGGTACAGCACCATCCCGTCCGCCGGGAGATCCTCCATGTTGATTTTCTCGAAGTCGCGACCGATGAAGTGCTGCATACCGAAGTTCCGGTAGAGCCCACCGGTGAGGCTGATGGCGTGAAAAACTACGGCGGTCTGCTGGAGCACAGCCTGCGCTCCCTCCACATCGAATGTCTGCCCAAGGATCTCCCTGAGATCATCCTTGTCGATGTCTCGGCCCTCGGAGTCAACCAGTCTCTCCATGTGCGTGATATCCCTCTTCCTCAGGGAGTCAAGGCCACTTCGGATCCGGATCTCACCGTCTTTATCGTCGCCGAGTCCAAGACCGAGGTTGAGCCCGTTGCTGCGGCAGTCTCATCCGCCGGTCCCGAGGTCATTCGCGAGAAGAAGCCTGTTGAAGGTGCCGACTCTGCTGCCAAGAAATAAAACAAGAGACTCTTTCTGTTTCCCGTCCTGATGCCGGATTCCCCGAACAATCTGGCTCAGGGCATATCCATGATCCGGCTGATTGCCGGACTTGGTAATCCCGGAAAAGAATACGAGGGCACCCGTCATAATGTCGGATTTGCCGTGCTTGATCTGCTGGCTCAGAGACTTGGAAGCGGATTTTCCAAGGAATCCAAATGGGACGCCTTCGTTTCCCGCCCTTCGTCCAGCCTCTCCCTTCTCAAACCCACCACCTTCATGAATCTGAGCGGTGAAGCCGTCGGGGAATACGCCCGTTTCAACCGCATTGCCGCAGCGGAATCACTGATTGTGATCGATGATGCGGCGTTACCCCTTGGCACCCTGCGACTCCGTCGTGATGGCGGAGCGGGCGGACAAAACGGACTCAAATCGGTGCTCATTCATTTTGCCACTGAGCAAGTTCCACGGCTCCGCGTTGGTATTGGTGGACCCGGGCACGCGGGTGGCGATCTCTCCCATCATGTCCTTTCGCGTTTTCTCCCCGGGGAACAACAACTGGCTTCGGAAGCAGCGGCCAGAGCCGCCGATGCCATCACCTGCGTGCTGGAAAGCGGGATTGAGCACGCAATGAACCTTTACAACTCCACACCCCCTTCTGATACAAATCTACAAACAAAACAACCATGACAAACAGATACGAAATCCTGCTCGCGCTCAATTCAGCCGGGAAAGAAGAAACCAACAAAGACCTCGTCGAGCGGCTTGAAAAGGCATTGACGGCGGAAGGTGCCGCTATCGAACAGGTACAGCGCCTGGAGCGCCGCGAATTTGCCTATCCTCACGACAAGCTCAAGGGGGCCTACTTCGTGAACTTTGTAGTCACAGCAGCCCCGCAGTCCGTTGCCAAGATCCGCACCAAACTCAGCCTTGATGAGGAAGTCGTCCTTCAGAACTATCTCCGCAAGGGAGCAGTCAAGCCCGTCGGCAAGGCCCGTAAAGTAGCCAAAAACACCAAGAAGACCGTAAAGGCGGTCTGATGAGCTTTATAGGCTGAAGACTGTTAGCTGGAGCAAACAGCTGAGAGACTTTAGTTCCATACCCTTTTTCCCTAGCAGCCTTCAGTCCAATCTCCTAAACAACCTATCCAATGGCCAATCTCAATAAAGTGATGCTGATCGGGAATGTCACCCGTGATCCCGAAATCAAATACACTCCCAAGGGGAGCGCCGTCACCGATCTTGGGATTGCCGTGAACAGAGTCTTCACGCCCGACGGTGGAGAGAAACGGGAGGAGACCACATTCGTTGATGTCACCCTCTGGGGGAGACAGGCTGAAATTGCCGGCGAGTATTGCAAAAAAGGTCGTTCTATCTACATCGAGGGTCGTCTGCAGCTTGATAGCTGGGAGGACAAAGCCTCAGGGCAGAAGCGCAGCAAACTGCGGGTCGTCGGCGAGAACTTCCAACTGCTTGGCCCCCGTCCCACAGGAGCCGGGGCCGGAGGAGGCAGCGAAGAGGACTACTCGGAGCGGCCGCAGCGTCGTGAGCCTCAGAGTGGCGGCGGTGGCGGATTCAGCAGCGGGCGATCCACGGCACAGCAGCCTCCGTTGGAAGACGACGACATTCCATTTTAGAGAGATTGAAGTGGAGTAGTTTAAGAAAAGAGAACTGGCCTTTCTAGAGGGGGGGAGTCGTACGCAGCCTCTAAGATAGCTGAGAGCTGCACTAAGCTTGGGATTAACCATTCTTGCAGAAGAGGAGTCTCTTTTGCTCATTGCGATTAAACCCAAATCCCTAAACTACATCTACACGCTTCGTCTCCAATCTTTGATGTCCTAGTTCGTCAATCGCCTCTAAACCCTGATAAATATTGGTGCGGCTGAAGGGAGTCGAACCCCTAACCTTCTGATCCGTAGTCAGATGCTCTATCCAATTGAGCTACAGCCGCATGAGGAGTTGTCCAATTAAGCGAATTATCCGATGAAGGTCAAATTCATTCCGTTCCCTTTCCGCAAAACTTGCCCTTGACCTTCCTACCCCGCACGCAGAGTATGTTTACTCAATCTTATCAAGAGTGACGGAGGGACTGGCCCTGTGATGTCACGGCAACCGCTGCGGAGCAATCCGTGGGCCTAGGTGCCAAATCCTGTTCGACCATAGGTCGGCCAGCTCAACCGTATGGGTGTGCTAGCTAGCTTATAGTCGGAAAAAGATGAGATACCGGGTAAAGCCGCTGTGTCGGCACCAGGTCTCCTTGTCACTCTTGGTGGGAATCAATCAGAAATCCCATGTCCAAAAAATCTTGGTTCAGCAATTTGAAGTGTCGCGAGTGTGGTCGCCTTTATGAAAAAGAGGCGATCCATATCTGCGAATTCGACTTCGGTCCCCTTGAAGCCGCGTATGATTACGAGGCCATCCGCGGTGTCCTGACCCGCGAGGTGATTGAGTCGCGTCCCAAGTCAATGTGGCGTTATCGTGAGCTTCTGCCGATCGATGGAGATCCTACGGTGGGAACCCAGGTCGGTTTCACCCCTCTGGTGAAGTCGGATCGTCTGGCCAAGAAGCTCGGAATCCGCGAACTGTGGATCAAGAATGATACGGTCAATTACCCCACCCTTTCTTTCAAGGATCGTGTGGTTTCCGTCGCTTTGAGCCGTGCCCGTGAACTGGGATTCGAAGTGGTGGCCTGCGCTTCCACCGGCAATCTTGCAAATTCCGTCGCCGCCAATGCAGCGGCTGCAGGGCTTAAGAGCTACGTACTCATTCCCGCGAATCTGGAACAGGGGAAAATCCTCGGTTCACTCGTCTATGGCACCAATGTGATCGGGATCAACGGCCCCTATGATCAGGTAAACCGTCTCTGTTCCGAGATTGCAGGTAAGTATGGGTGGGGATTTGTGAATGTGAATCTCCGGCCCTATTATGCCGAGGGGTCCAAGTCGATGGGCTTTGAGATTGCCGAGCAGAGCGGGTGGCAGCTTCCCCGCCATACGGTCGTGCCGATGGCTTCCGGTTCTCTCCTCACAAAGATCCACAAGGCCTACAAGGAGTTCGTCGATCTTGGTCTTGTCGAAGTGAGCGACTTTGCCATCCATGGTGCCCAGGCTACCGGCTGTTCGCCGATCAGTACCGCATTCAAACGCGCAACGGAAATGGTCAGACCTGTGCAAAATCCCGAAACAATCGCCAAGTCGCTTGCGATAGGCACTCCTGCCGATGGCTACTATGCCCTGCGAAGTATGAAGGAGACCGGCGGCAGTGCCGAGGATTGTACCGATGAGGAGATCGTCGAGGGGATCAAACTCCTGGCCGAGCATGCCGGTATTTTTGCCGAGACGGCAGGGGGTGTCACCGTGGCTTGCGCCAAGAAACTCATCGAGACAGGCAAAATTCCGAGCAACGAAAGCGCCGTTCTCTGCATTACCGGCCATGGTCTCAAGACGCAGGAAGCCATTATCGGAAAAGTTGGTGAGCCTCGCGTCATCGGACCCAGCCTGCGTGAGTTCGAAGCTCTCGTAGCCGACGAAGTCGCAATAAAATCCTAGTTTTTTTCATTCATCATTTTACTCTCCTACTTTTCACCATGCCTACCGTCCGCATTCCCACCCCGCTCCGCAAGTTAACCGACAATCAGGAAGTCGTCACCGTGACAGGTGCCACGCTTGGCGCGATCCTTGACGAACTCAACACGACCTATCCCGGCCTTGGCGAACGCATCCTTGATGAACAGGGTGCCATCCGTCGCTTTGTCAATATCTTCCTCAATGACGAGGATGTCAGATTTCTTCAGGAAAAGGAGACGCCCGTATCTGACAAGGACGAGATTTCCATCGTTCCGGCAATTGCGGGAGGCTAGAAAATCTCCGCCATCAGGGTCGCTGCTTGCTTTTCATTAGCATCCGGTAAAAAATACTTCTCATGGAAACGACCCGACTTTGGCTGATGTATCCGGCGAAACTCATCACGCGCCCGATCATCCACGATCTCGGACACAAGTTTGCTGTGACAACAAATGTTCGTCAGGCAAGTGTCACCGATGAAATCGGTCTTGTTTGCCTAGAACTGAGTGGTGAACGCGGCGAGATCAAACGCTCCATCGCGTGGATGGAAGATCTCGGCGTGAAAGTGGAGCCGGTAGAGATCAATACAATAGAAGGCTGAGCTGACTTCCTTCTCCCGCCAGGGATCAGTATGCTCCCACCTCAAAAGCATATCGTTTCGGTTTGTGCGTCAAGAAGTCTGCTTCTTGCGTTAGCTTTGTACTGCTCCTCTGGGCTTGGAGCGAATGAAGTTGGTTTTTATAATCCAGGATTTTTCGGCATTGATAGCAATAATGCGCTTGTTAATCTCAATGATCTTCTCGGTGCGACGGCTTTTTACAATGCTGGCATCTATGGTCAAAATACCACCAGTTGGGTGGTCGATGCGCAGCTTGTAGGTACGAATCTTTTCCCGGCTGAGCAATACACCAATGTTGCCTATACCTACGCTGCATCTGATGCCCTTACTAATCCAGGCGATCACGCCACTTGGTGTGCCGGCCTGCTCGGAGGTTACAATCCTCCCGGTTATTATGTGAATACAGGCATAGCCCCGGGGACAGCACTCGGATCCGCGGCTCTGGCGACGGCGACCAACGCAGACGGATCCTTTGATATCTCAAGCAACAGTCTAACCGCGTACAACTATGCTGCGACACATGGGGATGTTCTCTCAACAAGCATTGGGGATTCCTCAGACCCTTCGGGCATTGGCACTCTAAGCGGTTTGCTAGATTCGCTCGCAGCTGCCAATCCCAATACGACCATGGTGGCATCGGCAGGAAACTCTGGCCCCACTGCAGGGAGCGTGGGGGGGCCTGCGTCCGGTCACAATGCCATTTCTGTGGGTGCTCTGGACGGTCCGACAAATTATAGCTCCATCGCATCTTTTTCGTCGCGTGGGCCCCTCCCGACTGCCTGGTACGATGGGGTAAACACTATTTTCTATGGCGGTAGTGCCGCGACGCGCCCCGGTGTTGATATCGTGGCTCCTGGGGCCAGTATCGTGATGCCGATCACGATCGATTCCAACAGTATCTCCTATTACTCGATTGCTGGTACCAGTTTTGCTGCACCCTTGGTTGCGGGGGGGGCAGCTCTCTTGGACAGCACTGCCAAAACATATTTTTCGACAGCACTGACTAACGCAGCCACTCAAAGTGTGGTGATCAAGGCGGTGCTGTTAAACTCAGCAGAGAAACTTTCTGGATGGAATAATGGTCAGCAAATGCTCAATGGTGTGATCACCACGACACAGGCACTTGATTGGGCGATGGGAGCAGGGAGGATGAATCTCAATGCAGCATTTTCCCAATACACCACTCAAGCCTATGTCACGACATCCCCAGGGTTGTCTTATTCAGGTTTTAATCTCTCGGTTGCCAATACAGGGTGGGGATATGGAACTGCACTTCTTAGTGGGATCAATAGTTACACTCTTGCCTCACAGCTCTTTGCTGGACAGCAACTGGCCGTGACTCTCGATTGGATGAGGAGCCGTTCTTGGAATGCAACACTTGGTGACTATGTAGACATCGCTCAGGCCGAACTTGATCTGATGATCTACAAGACGCTTGTTGGAGGAGGCGAGCAACTCGTGGCCGAAAGTATCAGTCCCGTGAGTACCACGCAGGAACTTTATTTCCAGCTGGCTGATTCCGGAAACTACGAGATCAGGGTGGGATATTCGACGAATCTTTTTGATCTTCCCGGTGGCTATAGCAGTCAGAATTACGGTATTGCATGGAATGTCACGGGGGTTCCTGAACCCGGATCTATGGTGCTTTTTCTGTCTGGAGGAACTTTGATTTTTTTGAGGTTACGCTTTCTTCAGCGACAGAGAACAGCTAGCAAGTGGGTATGAAAATTTCCGTGGGCAGCGATCATGCCGGATTCCAATACAAGCAAGCCATTGCAGAGATGCTCCGTGCTGAGGGACATGAAGTGGTCGATTGCGGCACACACACCCCAGAATCCACGGACTATCCCCTCTGGGTCATTCCTGCAGCAGAGAAAGCTGCAAGCGGGGAATGTGACAAGGCGATTGTTTTCGGTGGCTCCGGCAACGGCGAGGCAATGGCTGCCAACAAGGTGAGGGGTGTCCGCTGTGCGATTGCATGGAGTGATGAGACGGCCCAACTTGCCAGTCGGCATAACAATGCCAATGTCCTGTCGATCGGGGAGCGAATGATCTCTCTGGAGACCGCCAAACGCCTTGTCGATCTCTGGCTCACAACTCCCTTTGAAGGAGGGCGCCACGTGAAGCGAATTGAGGAGTTGGCACGTTACGAAGCTGGTCTGCCAATGCAGTGATTGGCAGGCTATTTTTCAGGGTTTAGTTCTTCCTATTTCTACGACCGCTGCCGTGGCGTTGTCTTTTCCTGAGCGCTTGACACCTTCCCGAACGAGATGCTGGGCGAGGCTTTCAGTCTTTGGGCATTCTGCAAGAATTAATGGGATTTGATCGTTGTAGATGGCATCTGTGACACCATCTGTGCAGAGCATAAATCGGTCTCCCGAACCAAAGGAAACAGATCCGATCTGGGGAGCGACAAACTGATTCTCGGCTCCGAGAGCCTTCTGCAGCATGTTTCGTCGCGGGTGAGTCTTGGCTTCCCTTTCCCTGATCGCCCCAGTGCGAAGAAGCCATCCGACATGAGTGTCATCCTCGGTGAGTTGCCGGATGCCTCCCGAGACGGGCAGATGGTAGATCCTACTATCGCCGATATGTGCAAAATGAACCTTCCCAGGTGTGAACCAGCAGAGGCTGAGCGTGGCTCCCATGCCTTTGCATTCCTCATAACTGGAACCCAGATAGAGCAGGGCTTTGTGAATTTCCGAAAACAGGGCTTCCAGTGTTTGCTCAAAGCCGATGGCAAACCCTTTGCTCCTCTGCTTAAGGAGGGGAGGAAGCATCCGTGTGATTTTTTCAATCGCAATCCGGCTTGCAAATTCCCCCGACCTTGCCCCGCCCATTCCATCGCTCACGGCAAAGAGAAGATCAGATTGGGCGAGCGTTTCTGGTGATGCCTGGCCAATCCGGCCAAGATGCCTGACATCATTGGCGTCGATGGCAAGTCCGAGAAACACATCCTCGTTGTTTTTGCGCACATTGCCCTGGTCGGTATGACCCGACCATAAAAGAGAAAGAGGTGTTGGCTCACCACTCCCTCCTTCAGGGAAAGGCTCTGTTTCAAGCGGTGATACGGGTAAATCCTGATCGAGCAAAGAGGCAAACTCAAAATCGATCAGGCAGAAACGGCCATCCTGCTGACGGTAGGTGACATTTCGCACCTCGGCATCATCGTGACGCACACCGTATTCCTCAAGTTCTTCAAAGAGTTCCCGGCAACGTTCCTCATCGAGATGATCGACACGGGAACCACAACTAGTCGTGACCATCGTCAGGGTCTTTCGGTCGGCCTTGAGGAGTTTGGGAACGAAATCGCATCCCCGGGATTCGAGGTGGCGGAGAATCATGACCTCATTCTCGAAGCGATGCCTAGCATTGGGGCCGTGGAACTGCTTGATGACCTGCCCGTCAAAACTCACCCGTACTGTGGCTCGCTGGGTATCCTTGACGGTGATCATTGCGTTGATCCGAGAATGCCGTGTGAAGACGGGACTGAAAGTAAAAAGGTAAAATGAAGAATGATAAAAAGGGAGATGGTGCGAAAATGGGAGAGTGAACCAAACCTGTGGGAACAGGCGCGGTAGACTACGATACAATCGTAGCCCGCCAGGGCGGCACCGCTTTGCGGGAGCAAAGTGCCGTCAAAAGGTAAAAAGGAAAGGGGGGAGTGTTCCCTTCAACATGCCCCCATTTTATTTCCCCCAAAAACCACGCTGCAGGGATTTTTTGATTTTGGCATTAAAGTTGCTTGTAAGGATTTAGCGCGATCTTACAGTCGTGGTCAGTCAGCTTCACCTCCAGTCCTTCGCGGGGCAGACTGGGCAAAAAACAACAGAAGGACACCACAAACACCAATTATTATATGGCCAAGTACAAACTTGAATACATCTGGCTCGACGGCTACGAGCCCGTTGCCAACCTCCGCGGAAAAACGCTGGTCAAGGAGTTCACGAAATTTCCGACCCTGAAGGATCTTCCAAACTGGGGTTTTGACGGAAGCTCGACGCGTCAGGCCGAAGGACACAGCTCTGATTGTGTTCTCAAGCCGGTCGCCAGCTATCCCGATCCAACGAAGGAAAACGGTGTGCTTGTTCTTTGCGAGGTCATGCTGCCAGATGGCAAGCCGCATCCGACCAATGCTCGCGCCACGATTATCGACGATCCCGACACTTGGTTTGGATTTGAGCAGGAATATTTTCTGTATCGGGACGGCGTACCCCTTGGTTTTCCAAAGGGTGGCGGTTTCCCCAAGGAGGGACAGGGACGCTACTACTGTGGTGTCGGTTACGGCCACATGGGAGACATCGCCCGTGAAATCGTTGATCTCCATCTAGAGCTCTGTCTTGAGGCCGGCATCAACCACGAGGGAATCAATGCAGAAGTTGCCAAGGGACAGTGGGAGTTCCAGATCTTCGGTAAAGGATCCAAGAAGGCCGCCGATGAAATGTGGATGGCCCGTTACCTCCTACAGCGTCTGTGCGAGAGCTATGGCGTGGATGTGGAATACCATTGCAAGCCTCTCGGTAAGGACACCGACTGGAATGGCTCTGGCATGCACTCCAACTTCTCCACTAAATTTATGCGTGAGAAGGGTGGTAAGAAGTACTTTGAGAAGCTCATGGCAGCCTTCGACAAGTACAAGAACGAGCATATTGCCGTCTATGGTCCGGACAACCATCTCCGACTCACAGGT
>CAIJRY010000033.1 GCA_903823215.1 uncultured Spartobacteria bacterium | reverse complement strand
GCCCTCCACTCCGTCTGGTGCATAGAGATGGATGATGAAATCTGTTCTTCTCCTTCTGTGTATTCTGCAAATTTTTGCAGGCTATTTACAAGCCGACGAGCAGCAGCTTATTCAGGCCGCCCTAGCCAATCAACAACTCTCGATTCTAAACAGGCTGACGGCAATGCACAGGCAACCCGAGCCGACCAACAGACTTCAAACCATCTCCCTCAACGAAATCCTGACAGCCATTGACCAGGGGGCTACCGGAAAAGAAATCTACGAGCGCGCCAAAATGACCAATGATCCGCGTATTCCCCAGTTAAACTTGCTTGGAGGTTACCGTGTTCATCCCAATGTCACCGCATATTTATCCCCGATGAATTCCAACACCATTGAGGCTAAAACAGCTCCGACTCCGGAGTCTGCCGAAGATGCGAGGCTTCGAATGGAGAACGAGGCGAGGATGAGGGCGGCGGAACAGCCTCATTCACAAGCGGTTCATCAGGTTGATGAACGACAGGAAATGCAGCAAATTTACGAACAGGCTGAAAAGTTACAGGCAAAAGTGCGCGCCAAGGTGTTGAAGGAGTTACCTTAGGGATTTTGCTTCCTTGGGTTCCAATTTCATGAGTGCCGTTGACAATTCTATTATCGTTCGTAGGCTTTCGCAGTTCCATGGATAGTCATACTCTAGAACTACGCCCATTTGAAGAGAGTCGGATCGAGGCAGATTTTATACCATCCTCACCCGGATACTGGAGCGATGTCCCGCCGGAGCAATGGAATGATTGGCGGTGGCAGTTCAAGAATCGTGTCACCACATTGGAGGGGCTGGAAAAGCATCTCAATCTGACGCCTCAAGAACGCACGGGGGTCATCCTCTCCGGCAACAAACTCGCACTGGCTGTCACCCCGCATTACTTCAATCTCATCGATCGGGATAATCCCGACTGTCCGATTCGCCGTCAGGTAATTCCCAATGTGGGCGAGGGAACGATCTCTCCGTCCGAAATGGCTGATCCCTGTGGAGAAGACAGCCACATGCCGGTGCCAGGACTGGTTCACCGTTATCCTGATCGGGTGCTTTTTCTGGTTACGGATCGTTGCGCGGCATACTGCCGCTATTGCACGCGCTCGCGGGTGGTGAGCGGAGCCGGAGAGCAGGAACTGCATACTGATTTCGATCAGGCGATAGCTTATCTGGAAAAGCACACGGAGATCCGCGATGTCCTTCTCTCCGGTGGAGACCCGCTGATCTTTTCTGATGAGAAGCTGGATGTCTTGCTGACCCGACTACGGGCGATTCCCCATCTCGAATTCCTGCGAATCGGAACGCGCGTGCCGATCTTCATGCCGCAGAGGATCACTCCCGAACTCTGCCGTATTTTACAAAAACATCAGCCGATATGGATTAGCATCCATACCAATCATCCCCGTGAGTTGACCACCGAGGTGCGCGACGCTCTTGCCTTGCTGGCCAATCATGGTGTCCCGCTTGGCAATCAGAGCGTGCTTCTCAAAGGGGTGAATGATTCCCTGCCCGTGATGAAGTCACTGCTTCACAAACTGCTCCGTTGCCGCGTGCGACCTTACTATCTTTACCAGTGTGATTTGATTCAGGGATCAGCCCACCTGCGTGCTCCGGTGCGGAAAGGGATCGAAATCATCGAGGGGCTGCGCGGGCACACAACGGGCTATGCTGTGCCGCAGTTTGTCATTGATGCGCCCGGGGGTGGGGGCAAAGTGCCGATCAATCCTGGCTATGTTTTCTTTCATGATGCCGAGAAAGTGGTCTTCAGAAATTTCGAGGGACAGGTCTTTGAATATCCCGAAGTTCAGGATGCTGATTTCATATCAAAGCCGACACCGCTTCGCGAGGAAGCCTTTAGTTGCTAGGGAAGTGCTGATTAAATCGTGCAGAGGCACTGAGATCGCAGAGAGCGATAAAAGGGTGTGATAGGGATTATATCTCCAAGGGAGATGGATTCACAGAATCTTGGAGCAAAAATGCCTTTGGAGCTTCCTCTTAACTCCTGTGATTGCCGGCCCGGCCTCTGCCTGACGGCCCGCGTTACGGCTGAGGGAAAAATTCAGGTCACCCTTTTCTTAAACCATTATTTGTTAACACTCGATCCGAAGATGCTCTAGGATGGATTGCTTATGGGAGGCATCATCATTCGCCCTCGGGCGCGCATTCTGCATGGGCATGACTGGGTCTACGGAACCGAGGTGCTCAAGACCTTTGGCAGTCCGGAGGATGGAGATGTTGTCTCGATCAAGGATGGACGAGACAAGATGCTCGGGAGTGCGATCTATAACTCAAAATCTCAGATCGTGGCCCGACGATTTTCGCGTCGTCGTCAGGATCTTGATGGCGAGTTTTTCCAACGCCGGATTGAGCGAGCCAATGGATTCCGCGACACTCTGGGGATTGATCCCCTCGTGCGCCGTGTGCTCTGGAGTGAGAGCGATGGATTGCCGGGAGTGATCATCGACCGTTTTGGGTCAGTGGCCACGCTGCAGACCCTGACTATGGCCATGGATCAACGACGAGACCTCATTGCCACGGCCATCAAGGAAGTGCTCGGTGTGGAGAGCGTGGTGGAGCGAAACGACTCCTCTTCACGCAAGTTGGAGGGGCTGGAAGTCCGTACTGGCACTCTGCTGGGGCCGGAGCCAGGAGCCTTTGAAATCACCGTCGCGGGAATGAAATTTCTCATTGATCCGATCCATGGGCAGAAGACCGGATTTTATCTGGATCAAACGACAAGCTATGCCCAAGTGGCTGCATGGGCGAAGGAGAAGAGGGTTCTTGATTGCTTCTCCAATCAGGGGGCATTTGCCATTGCCTGTGCCAAGGCTGGAGCGACGGAGGTCACTGCGGTCGAATCAGGAAAGGAAAACATCCCCCGTATTCATGCTCATGCTGAGTTGAATGGAGTCGCCGGCGATCATTTCAAGGTAGTCGGAGCCGATGTCTTTGAGTTTCTCTCCGCCGCTGCCCGCCGTGAAGAGGAGTATGATCTGATTATCCTCGATCCCCCCCCCTTCACCCGCACACGCAAGGGTATCGTTGATGCCCTGCGCGGCTATCGTGAGTTGCATCTCAACGCGGCACAGCTTCTCTCCAAGGAAGGATTGCTTGCCACATTTTCCTGTTCCCACCATGTCTCTGCCGAAGAATTCGGAGGAAGTGTCACGGAGGCCTTCGCTGATGCACGGCGCACGGCACGCCAGCTTAAAACCTACGGCCAGAGCCCCGACCACCCGATCCTGCTTGGGTTCCCCGAAAGTGAATATTTAAAAGGTTTTCTCTACGGGATGACTGCTTCGTTCTGAGGAAACGGAAGATTTCGCGCGGAGACGCGGAGAGCGCAACTGACAAGATTTCCCGCAGAGGCGCAGGGTCGCAGAGGGAACAAAAGGAGGCTTTGCAAGACAGGGAATTTGAACGCTCTTGCCTTCCCGCAGAGAGGGATTAGTTTCGGTTCAAATTCTCCATGAACCATTTACTGCTTGCGGTGTTCCTGTTTGTCGCTGCGGGTCAAACTGTTTTAGTCGCGAAAGATTCTCTCGTGGTTGTGGCCACCCGCTATCTCCAAGCACAGGGGGTGAGTCATGCCCATCTCTACCTCTACAAGGAGGATGGTAGCTTTCTGCGCCAGCTTACCAAGTTTGAGAAGGGACAGGATCACGATCCTCTTTTCTCTACGGACGGAAAGGAGATCGTCTTCATTCGCATCTCCGATTCATGGAATGATAGTGTCGTGGAGACTGCTTCCAAGAAACCCGCTTCGCTTGAATATTGGCAGGTGTCAGTCAAAGGAGGCGAACCGAAGCGTCTCACTGAGGTGCCTGACTGGTATCGCGCAGCCACGAATGCGGAACATTTTACCTTTGGCGTTCCAAACGATTGGCCAACCAACAAACCCATTCCGGGGGAGCCAGACAAGGGATGGAATAAAAAATTCAGCAATCCCCCGACCCAAGGGGAAATTGATTCTCTGCCGGTGACGAAAGTGACTTCACCCGATGGCATCCACGAGCTGATTCTCAAGCTTGGCCCTGAGGATATCGGTTTCAACGGCCCTGGAAACGGAGCATTTTATGAAATCAAAAATCTGAAGACCGGAAAGAGTTGGCGTTTGGGAGAGTTACCGGGGTTCTTGGGACTCACGAGTCTTCTCCATCATTCTTCCCATCCTGAACAAGTCTTCCTTCAGCGGGGAAGCTTGGATGTGGTGTTCTTTACACTCCACTTGAACAGCACTGATGGAGATTGGTGTATTGCCTTGAATCTGAACCAACCAAGTCTGCAAGGCATGGTTTGCGAAACTGTCCGAGCCTCTTCTTCGAAGCAAAGAGCTAACTCCTCGCCTGAGCAAGGTGGCTACGCCATTCCCATTCCTCTCGCCGGGGAATCGTGTTTTCTGTCTGTTGCAAGCGACCGCTATCAACCGATTCCCAATAGCGCCAAGACGGCCAACATTTCCTATCTCGTACGCTTTGATGCATCGCTAAAGGGAACTCCCTATGTGGCACTCCGGACTGCTCCAGAGTTCTATGGGGCGAGTGTCTATCGTCCCGATAAATCACCGGTGGCCATGAAAATTGGCCAGGACATCGGAGAGAAATGATGAGTTGTTTTCCATCTTGAATTCAAGATACTCTGTTCGGTTCATCATCTCTGCGCCTCTGCGCGAAATTTTCAGTTTTGGTATTCAGGAGCGATTGCTGCCAGCACCGCATCGGCATCTGATAAATCGTCGAAGAGGAAATCGGGATGGTGACTTGCCAGTTCTTCCCTTGAATGATGTCCTGTCGCCACGGCGACCGTGATGGCCCCAAAGACTTTCCCGCACTCGATGTCTCTTGGTGTGTCGCCGATCACATAGATCTGCTCGGGAGGAATGATCTCGCCATGCATGGTGAGTGCCCTTGATTGGGCAATCGGGCCAAGTTCGTTGCGGATGTGATGATCATCCGCGAAGGCCCCGAAGGCAAAGTAATGCCAGACTCCGTAGTGTCCCAGCTTGACTTCCGCTCCACGGATAAGATTGCCGGTGAGAAGAGCCAGAAGACAGTCGGAGCGTTCCTCCATCCGATCAAGCAGAGGAATGATGCCAGGTAACAGTCGGCCATCATGTTGATGGATGCGGCTGGAAAGTTCGGCCAGATAGCAATCGAGCAGGCCCATGATATTTTGCTCTGTGGGCTCCATATCGGCGAGACCAAGCAGCTGTCGGGCAATCCCTGTATCGGTATTGCCACTCATGGTGACAGGCGAAAAATCGACTTCCTTGCCGCAGAACGCACGCACCGCTTGCTTAAGAGAGGCTTCCCCCGCACCTCCCGATGTGATCAGGGTGCCATCGATGTCGAAGAGGTAGAGCTTCAAGGGTGAGGATTCGGGGAAAGGGATTCTGGAATCAGAAGTCGCTAACCCTTTTTATCTGAGACAGTCTCGCCCGTGTTGACTTCCGAATTCTCAGAAACAGGCGTCGCATCTTCATCCTCATCCTCGTCGTCGTGATCGTCATCCTCGACATATTCGGTGTCGATTTTGGCGAACTTCCTTTTGCGTTTGTTCGCAGGGAGCGGGCTCATCGTCATGCCGACTGCACGGCCCACAAGCTTCGGGGGCATGTCGACCAGAGCCATCGTCTCAAGGTCTTTCTTGATTTTCTCCATCATTAACAGGCCAAGATCCTTGTGGGCATTTTCACGGCCACGGAACTGGAGGACGATCTTGAGCTTGTTGCCCTTATCGAGAAATTCCTCAGCATGGCGCAGCTTGGTTTCGTAATCGTGGGTTCCGATCTTCACCCGGAACTTGATCTCCTTGACCTTGGTGGCGCTGTGCTTGCTCTCTTTCTCTTTTTTGGTCAGTTCGTATTTGAACTTTCCAAAATCTGCAATGCGGCAAACGGGAGGATTTGCGGTCGGGGCCACCTCGATCAGATCGAGGCCGTATGACTTGGCGCGCCGGACAGCCTCATCGGTTTTTAAGATGCCGAGCTGCTGGCCTGTGGAGCCGATAATGACACGCACTTCGCGGGCGCGAATGCGGTCGTTGATACGAATGAATGCTGGATTAATGGTGCCTCCGTGCGCCTAGAAGCGCGCAATGGTAATGGCGGTTGCGCTGGCTGGCGCAACTGCCGGTGGGGTGATGACTGCCGTCGGAATCGTCAAGGGAATCAAGCAACAAGAAGTGTGGCCCGCTCATACGGTGAGCGTGCGGTCGCGGATTTCGGATTCGAGGCGTAGGATGAATGCATCTGATGCGTGAGCCCCTTCGTCACCGTGTTTGCGGCTGCGAATGGAGAGTTGGTTTGAGGCCTCCTCCTTAGGACCTACTACGATCATGTAGGGAACCTTGTCGAGCTGGGCAAGTCGAATCTTAGCTCCGAGTTTTTCCGGTGAGAGGTCAGCCGTGGCGCGAATGCCCTTTTCGGTCATTTGGGAGACGATTTTCCGCGCATAATCAGCAACTTTTTCGGAGACCGGAAGGACTCTCGCCTGCTCGGGAGCCAGCCAGACGGGGAAGTCTCCTGCGAAGTGCTCGATGAGGACGCCTGTGAACCGCTCGAGAGATCCAAAGGGCGCACGATGGATCATGACAGGAACATGATCTCTGCCGTCAGCTCCCGTGTAGGAGAGATTGAATCGCACGGGGAGGACATAATCGACCTGCACGGTGCCAAGTTGCCATTCACGACCAAGGACATCCTTGACGACGAAATCAATCTTAGGCCCGTAGAAGGCCGCTTCGCCCGGTTCTTCCGAGAAGGGCACCCCAAGCGTGGAGGCGGCTTCCCGACAGGCGGCTTCGGCAAGATCCCACTGTGCCGGATCGCCTGTGAATTTGCTGCTGTCAGGATCACGGAGGCCAACACGCACGCGGTAATTGGACATGCCGAGCGTGGTCAGAACCTTTTTGACAAGGGCAAGACAACCTTGGATTTCGGATTTGACCTGCTCTTCGGTGACAAAGAGATGGGCGTCATCCTGGGTGAATCCCCGCACGCGTGTCATGCCGTTGAGTTCACCGGATTGCTCCCAACGATAGACGGTTCCAAACTCAGCAAGTCGCACTGGAAGATCGCGGTAGCTGTGCGGCTGCGAGGCAAAGATTTTGATGTGATGAGGGCAGTTCATCGGCTTCAACATGAAGCCGTCAAGCAGTCGCGTGGGATCCATGACCCGATCCGTACCGACGATATCCTTGCCCGCCCGTTCGTTGAGAGTTGCTGCGAATGTTTCAGAGACTGCTTCTAGTCGGGCGGTCATCTCAGCGCATCCGCAACCTTCGGAGGCGATGCGTTCCAACTGATCCGGCTCCGGGATCGCGGGAAACTGGGATTCCTTGTAATAGGGGAAATGGCCCGAGGTTTTGTAGAGCCCGATCTTGCCGATGTGTGGGGTGAATACCTGTGAGTAGCCCTGCTTTCGCAGCTCCACACTGATGAAATTTTGCAACTCCTGACGAATGACGGCTCCCTTGGGTGTCCAGAGAATAAGCCCTTGTCCCACGGCGTCATCGATGTGAAAAAGTCCGAGCTCCTTGCCGAGCTTCCGGTGATCGCGCTTCTTGGCTTCCTCAAGTAGGGCGAAGTAATTTTCCAATTCCCCTGCGGTTGCAAAGGCTGTCCCATAGATGCGCTGGAGTTGAGGGTTGTGCTCATCGCCTTGATAAAAGGCGCTGGCGACATGGGTCAGTTTAAAGGCTCCGATCTTAGAGGTGTCTGGCACATGAGGACCGGCACACAGATCGGTGAAGGCTCCATTGCGGAAGAGGGTGATCTCTTCTCCCTCGGGAATACGGGTGATGATGTCGAGCTTGAACTTGCTAGGCTCGGGACGAGGAGAAAGTCCCGCCAACTCTCCGCGCTCTCCCATGGCAAGAGCCTCATCACGGCTGATGACCTCCCGTTGGAAGGGTTGTGCTTCGGAGACAATGGAGGACATTTCCTTTTCCAAACCCTCGAAGTCCTCGGGTGAAATACGATGGGGCAGTTCGACATCGTAATAAAAGCCGTTCTCCACGGGCGGACCTGCGGCGAATTGTGCCTCGGGCCAGATACGTAGGATGGCATTTGCGAGCACATGGGCGCAGGAGTGCCGGATGGTTTCAAGTTCGGTCATGAAGGAAAGAGGGGAAGGTGATTGGGCTGAAGGCTTTTAGATCAGAGACTGCAAGGGATGAGGGATTCAGGAAGGAGTGAGGGAATACCGCCGCGCACGGGATAGGCTGCCGCGCCATCCTCGCGGACTAGAAAGTTATCGGCATCCAGGCCAGAGAGTTGGTGTAGCTCTTTTTGGGCCGCGATATGAAGTTGCTGGCCCGTGACGGGACAGCGGATCAGGTCGGTCAATCCGACAAGTTCCTGAGGGATGCCTGGCATGATTAATATTTTGCGACCGAGTGATCAATCCGATCTGCCCAGGCAAGAATACCTCCCTGCACATTGAAGAGCTTGGAGAAGCCGGCTTTTTGCAACTCCCTGAGGGCATTGGCTGAGCGCACACCTGACTTGCATTGGAGATAGATCGTGTCGGCACTATCCAACTCGCTCATGCGGCTGTGTAGGTCGCCGAGCGGGATGAGCTTTGCGCCAGGGATACGGGCGATGTCCCACTCAAACTGTTCGCGTACATCAATAAGGACGATTTTTTCATCGCTCAGGAGTTTTGCATGCAGTTCTTCAACGGTGATCTCAGGAACGGGAATTTCAGCTTCCTCTGCTGCCGCAGCCTGAGGGATGCCACAGAAGACCTCGTAGTCGATGAGTTCGGTCACGGTGGGGTGATCGCCGCAGACCGGGCACTTGGGATCCTTGCGGGGTTTGAATTCACGGAACTTCATGCTCAACGCATCAAAGGTCATGAGTCTGCCGATGAGCGGATCGCCAATCCCGACAATCAGCTTGATTGCCTCGATGGCCTGCATGACTCCTATGATGCCGGGAAGCACACCGAGCACGCCTCCTTCGGCGCAGCTTGGAACCATTCCAGGTGGTGGTGGTTCAGGATAGAGGCAGCGGTAGCAGGGACCACCGAGATGGGGCGCAAAGACCGTGCACTGTCCGTCGAAGCGGAAGATGGAGCCGTAGATGTTTGGCTTTTTCTGAAAGACACAGACATCGTTCGAAAGATAACGGGTCGGAAAATTATCGGTACCATCGATGACGATGTCATAGGGAGCGACGATCTCTTCAGCATTCTCCGAGGTGAAGAAACAATCGTGGAGATCGACCTGAACATTGGGGTTGATGTTCTTGATGGTATCCCTCGCACTGTTGATTTTTTTGCGGCCGACATCGGGGGTTCCATGGAGAATCTGGCGTTGAAGGTTCGAAAAATCGACGGTGTCAAAATCCACAAGTCCGATTCTGCCGATGCCCGCGGCTGCCAGATACAGGGCAATGGGGGAGCCGAGGCCGCCGGTGCCGATGCAGAGGATGCTGGCAGCCTTGAGCCGCTTCTGGCCCTCCAGTGTGACTTCGGGCATGATGAGATGACGGGAGTAACGGGCGATCTCATCGTTGCTGAGTTCAATGCCTGAGAGGCGGGCAGGGTCTAGGATGCTTTTGCTCATAAATCAAGTCGGATATCGTTAACCGCATAGCATTGCCCATTCAAGGTAAAGAGGATTTAAGACAGATTTTCTGTCATTTTTGGCCCCAGTCGGAGTTTTTTCCGGAACAGAAGACCTTTCGCTTTTTGGTGAATTGGTTAATCCCTCTTCTTTAGGAGTGTTGAATTTGTGACGATTTCGTCGCAAAGGAAGGCTTGCCAAGCTGTGAATAAGTGTGATTTGGTGATCAACCTTGCGATTCAAGCCCCCGTTTGTGAAAAGAAATCACCGAATTTTTACCAGTCTGTTGTTACTCTTGGTTTTACTGCTAAACTCGGAGGCCGTTTTAGTGGCTCAGGATACGGCTGCTTCCTCCGGTGGTGGTTCTGCGGCTCCAGCACCTTCATCTTCCGGAGTTGCCCCCCCTGCGGGGTCTGTCTCTGTTCCTTCACCGCAACCACTGCCCCCAAGCGATGCTTCCGTTCAGGTAGAACCACCTTCAGTAACGCTCCCCACCCCACCACTTCCGCAACCAACACCATTTGCCGCACCGACTCCTGATGCCACTCCACAGGTTCAATCTCAGCCAGTAACGCAGGAGCCAGTTTTTTCCCCACCGACGGCGCAGTCCCTGAATCTTCCGAGCGCGCAGTCACCCGGAACTTCAGGGCCAGCATCCGCACCTTTGCCCAATATGTCAGCAGGCCCGTCAGGGGGGGGAACTGGTGCCTTGGGCGGACTCTTTGGCTGGACAAAAAAACTCCGTTTTCAGGCAGCCATCCGAACCGGCTATGACAGTAATGTCAATAGTCTCCACACCAATGTAGTCGGTAGCTTTTTTGCCAATCTGAACGGAGGCGTAAACTATCGTTTTGGTGATCCTCGCCTTGTCGTGAACGCCAACCTCACCGCAGGTATTACCTCGTATCCGAATGTTCAGAACAATAGTCTGCAGGGGCAGTTGGGGCTGGGGTTGAATGTGGAATATCGAGTCAAGCCACGCCTCATCCTCACGCTGGACAGCTCCACTTCCTATCAAGCACAACCCAATGCCGGCCTTGTTGGTTCGGGGAATAATTCCACAAGTCCCTATGTCTATACAGCCAACAGCTTGGCGGCCTCCTATCAAATCTCTGACCTCTGGACCTCTGTGACCCGTATCAATGGAACATTGAATTATTATTTCCAACAAAATCAGAACAATAGCCAAGGATTCAGCCAACCGGGGCTCAGCCAATCATTCCGGTATCTCTATAAGCCCTCCACGACTCTGGTCGCGGATTACTCCACCGATTTCTATGGATATGGAACCGCCAATAACAGCAGCTGGGGGCAAACGCTTGCTGCCGGATTCGATCATATCTTCAACCCGAAACTTTTTTGGAACTTCCGCGCTGGTGCTGAATTGAGAACCTACCAGAACAGCATCAGGGGAAGCGGACTTTACATCGGACCCTCTGTGGACAGCAACTTCAGTTGGGCTTTTGGAAAGACCTCAAGCCTGAGCTGGGTAGCACATGTTGGGACCCAGCCCTCCGGACAGCAAAATGTCAGTTATGCAACCGCCGTGAGGTCGGGATTGAACTACACCCAAGGAATTTTTACCAAGCTAAAGCTCAATGTGGGACTGGCTTATCTCCTTACCAATTTTCAGGATAATCCGGTCGGCCCGAATGGATCCCCGATCACTTACAATCAGACGAATCTTCAGGCGAATGTTGACCTCAATTACCAGATCAACAGGATTTTCGGTGTCTCTGTGGGATATCAATACATGACCAGTTACAGCCCTCCCGTTCCTTCCCAAGAGTACAACAGAGGTATCTCTTATCTCCAGGTGCAGGGAGGTTTTTAATTGAGACTCAAGCCGAGAAGTTTCTCATACCCCAAAGCACGAAAGAAAGAGGCTCCTATTTTTCACGAATCCAGACATTCCCTGACATCCACCAACCAATTCATGCAGAATACGCAGAACTTTTCAGAAGCCGCCCCCGGGGAAATCAAACTTCACCTTCTGGATTACTGGAGAGTGATCAGAGTGCGGCTTCCGTTGATTATTCTAGTCTTCCTCTTGGTTGTGATCACAGCAGGCGTGGCAACCTATCTGACACCAAGGCAGTATCTTTCCTCTGTGACCATGCAGGTCAAAGAGGATAACAAGATGCATATTTTCAATGGAGATGCCGGGGAGCGGTATGACCCCAGATTCTCCACGACGCAGTTTCAGATCATTCAACACAAGGAAATTCTTTATCCCGTGATTGACGCAATGAAGCTCATGCAAAAATGGGATCTCCGTTCCAAGGAGGTCGCCTTTATGAAGCTTCGTGAGATGATGACGGTTTCAGAAATTCGGAATACTGATCTCATACAGATTTCCGTCATGGATAAAGACCGTCAGGAAGCGGCCGATCTGGCCAATACCATCGCTGTTGAGTATCAAAAAAAGAGGATTGATGAACAGCAGAGCTGGGTAGCCCGATCGCTGGTGCAGCTTGAGGACGAGGTGATCAAGCAACGCAATAAAACCGAAGAACTCCGTAACGAGATGACCAAGATTCGCCTTGCGGCCAATGTGAACGATCTCAATCCCGAGAATGTAGAGGACCCGCGTCAGGCTCCCGACAATGTTCTCATCAATGTCGAGAGTCAGGTGAATGATATGCGGATCAAGGTCGCCACCATCCGATCCAAGCAGGAACAAATCCAAGCCATGACGGATGATCAGATCATGCGGAGTCTCAGGACATTTGAGATGGATGATTCCACAATCGCCCAAATTTTTCCACTCTACGAAACCGCCATTTCTGATGAGGCCCATATGCTTGCATCTGGATTAGGCCCCAACCACCCGACGATTTCGGCATTGCGGGCCCGGAAGGAAGTTTATGCAAAACAGCTCAAGGACCAGATCACTAATCTCCGAAAGTCCATGGCTTCAAATTTGGAGATCGCCCAGAAATCCCTGGAAGCGATGGAGATCAAACTGACGGAAGCCAAGGGTGGCCAGCAGGAATCAAAAACCAAGGCAATGGGCTATCAGGAGGCCAAGAATGAGTATCTGAAGGCGAAACGAATCTTGGAATCAGCCGAAACCCGTTACTCTACCGAGGCCATGCAACGAGCGATGCCTCAGAGTCCGGCAACCATTTGGGAAAAAGCTGAAATATCCGATTATCCTGCAAAGCCAAAGGTTGGTCAGAACATGCTGATTGCTGTGGCAGTGGGCATCGCTCTCGGAGTAGGCCTTGCCTTTCTGATCGAATATCTCGATACAAGCGTCAAAACGATGCAGGATGTGGAGGGAGCTCTCGGTGTGCCTGTCCTTGCGGTGATTCCAAGGGATGTAGCGGTACTCAAGGATGCTCCCACAGATTGTCTCGATGCCGAAGGCTATCGCATCATGCGGACCAATATTGAGTTCAACCTCAAGTCCCCGGATGCCAAGACGATCACGATGGTCAGCGGAGGGGCTGGAGAAGGGAAATCGACCACCCTCAACAACCTAGCTTTCACCTTTGCCTCGGGCGGATACCGCACTCTGATTGTAGACGCCGATTTGCGTCGCCCCTCCCAGCATCGTTTCTTTGGGGTATCCAATGAAAAAGGGCTCACTGACTACCTCACCACGGATGTTCCTCTAGAGGACTTGCTGATGAAGACGCCAGTGGAAAATCTTTCTTTCATGCCAAGTGGACGCCTTCCGATCGATGCTGTTGGCATCCTCAACTCCCAACGAATGATCGATCTGATCAATGAGGTTAAGAAATCATTCGATATTGTCTTCTTTGATTCACCCCCGATTCTTGGAGTGAGTGATGCTTCGGTGGTCGCGAGTGCCGTTGATATGACCATTGTGGTTGTCCAACACAGAAGATTCCCCCGAGCCATGCTTCAACGAGTCAAAAAAGGACTTACCAATGTAGGTGCCAATATCATCGGTTGCGTGCTCAATAATACCGACACGAGGCATGATGAGTATTACGAGTACTACACGAGCTATTATCAATATTACAGCCCGCAGGAATCGACCAATAAATCATCAAATTCCTCAAAAGAAGATTCAAAAGGAAAAAAATCCGGCCCTTCTGTTGCGGATAACAGAACAATGGGCGAATATTAGGCCATTCTTGGGATTCCTATGAAAAATTTGCTCACCTCGGTAGTCATCTTGGCTCAGCTATTGATGGCTGTCATTGCCTGCCACGCGGAAGATGTTCCCCTGCGAAGCGGGGATCAACTGACGATACGGCTTGCTGGGGTTCCTGCAGAGGATATTAACCAAGTTTCGGGAATGTACACAGTTGATGGTGGCGGGAATATTAATCTTCCCTACCTTGGTAAGATTCATGCGGCGGGACTCAAGCAGGCGGAAGTGCAAGGCAGTGTCGAATCGGCCTACCGAGCAAAGGGTATCTATACGGCCCCTATCGTTACAGTATCCGTGCAGTTCGACCGTCTCGTTGATGTCGAGGGGGATGTCCGAGCCCCACAGCGAGTCAGGTACACTCCTGATCTTACTTTATTGGGGGCTATTTCTGCCTGCGGAGGATTTACAGATTATGCAGATCAGGCGAAGGTCAGCATTTTGAGAAATGGCAATCGCACTTTTGTGAATGTTAAGAAAGTTCGACAGAGTGCCGAACCGGATCCCGCCTTACAGCCGGGAGACAAAGTCTCTGTGGCGAGAAGTTTCTGGTAAGCTGATAGCCGGAGAAGAGCCTTCACATTTAGCGAAGCTCAATTTTGGGGCTTTCCGAGAGCTTCCATTTCAGCCACTTGGTGGACATCCTTGTCTCCGCGACCGGAGAGATTCACGATGATTAACTGATCCGGTTTCATGGAAGGTGCCACCTTGATTACTTCGGCGATGGCGTGTGCTGATTCCAGTGC
>CAIJRY010000032.1 GCA_903823215.1 uncultured Spartobacteria bacterium | reverse complement strand
ATCTGCTGTGGAGGAATTCCTGCTCAAGAGGTGGATGAGGAAGCAGGGTGAGGCGGCTACAATTACCGAAAACGAATCGGCAATACCTGATTGCATTTAAGCAACTTTGTGTGATTGAAAAATCTACAATGACTCCGATGCCACAATCGCTTCAAACTGCGAGGCAGTTTCGGCGTGATGTTGATTCAGCCAGCGTACCACCTTCGCATTGCCAAGCAGTTTTTTGAGATAACCCCGCGCCATTGTCAGTTTGTAAATATTGTCGCTGTAGCTCTCTTCGACTGCCTTGAAATCGGTTTCAAGGTTGTACATTTCATCCCGCAATCTGGCTTCCTCCTCCTGGGAGATGCTCAGAATTTTTCGTGAAGACGCCTTTTCAATCAACATGTCTTCAGGCGTTGATGCCAGTAACGCCTCCGCATAGGGGCCTGAAAAATCGTTAACTGAAACCATCATCTCCGCCATGTCGATTTGTCTTGCTGGAGTGACCTTCTTAAAAGCTCTGATAGCCGTGTGTGACATATGGTGTGATTCAAGAATGTCCACAGCCGCCGGATCGAGTCCGTTCAGAAGTTTGAGCGTCTCGCGCACATATTGTTCGGAGAGATTGAGCGTTGCGGCTAGTTTCTCCACAGAAACCCCCTTTTGGACTGCCTTGGCGATCATCCGGTGCTCCTGAATCGGTGACATACGGCATATCCTGGCGTTGTAGGTGAAGCTATCGTTCTGATCCGCAACAATGCACGGGACATCCTTCTCACCCAGCTTTTGCAGGGCGTGATAGCGGAGATTCCCATCCATAATAAGATAGCTGCCCTTGGTGCCTTTGTTGGGGTAAACAGCCAGAGGCTCGATGACGCCGACTTCCTGAATGGATGACATGATACTCGAAAAGCGTTTTATCGCTTTTTCGACATTTTCAACGCGTCGAACCGGCAGGAGATTGCTCAAAGGAAGCCGAATCACTTCCCTCTCAAAGGAGATTTTGGGTGTGCTCATGCCGCCTCCGATTGTTTTACGGTGATTTTTTCTGCCAGGTAATCCGGCATGGAAGTCAGCTTTTCCGCACGCAACAGATTCCGGAAGTTCTCGTCGGACATCAGTTTTCTGAGGGCTCCAACGATCATCAGGAGGCGGTTTTCGCACTGACGCGCCTTCTTTACCACAGCCCGCTTGCGCTCTGCGTCACGACGAAAAACCCTGATCAGATTTTCGGCATGTTCTCCCGATTGCCGTGGTGCATGGGAGATTGTTTTTCCCATCAATCGGCGCTGATCGATGATTTTTCTGATAATGCGAATGGACGCCTGATTCACCTGTTTCTTCTGGTAGGCGGCCAGCAGCTCCTTCTGGGATTCGAGATCTCCCGTGCGTGCGATATCCATGGCGACGCCAATGGGAATGAGTTCACTCGCCACGGCCCGAAGCAGTCGCTCCTCTCCCGCTTTGCCAAGGGTCAGATATCCGGAAACCATGCCGTCTGAAATGCCGAGCTTTTTCCCGATGGCTGAGTGCGATTCACCCGCCTCATGCTGGCGGCGGATTTCAAGAATGATATCGGTGTGACGAGGGAATCTCCGCGCCATGTTTTCGACAAGACTCATGAGCAGTCTCTCTTCAGTAGGTATCTCGACTACGATGGCGGGAATGGCGTCATGGCCGAGTTGCCGGAACGCCTCGATTCGGCCCTGTCCGTACACCAGATCGAACATACCATCCTTCGCTTTGGTTCGGCTGACCTTGATGGGTTTTTTCAACCCGAGAGTGCGGATACTTTCCACAACGGGCGCGAAAAACTTCTTGCTGCGTGTGCGGGGATTGAGAATCCGAATTTTGTCCAAAGGAATGAATTCTATGTTTTCTTTCATGCGGCGTCCTCCAAGGTTCTGCGTCTGGAAAGTTGGAAAAAATAATCCAGTGTTAAAAACCGGTAAGCATCCAGATGGATGCCGTTGTCTTCTGCCATCCGAAGGCGCTCCCAGGTCATGTCGAGGGCCGGCAACAGATAATAATCACGGATGGCTTGGTTCTCTTCGTCCATGCGGGCGACGATCGTGATGTCGGGTCGGAGCTTTTCATCAAGACGCACAGTCCAGCGGGATGAGCCAGCCCCTGTTTGCGAGCATCGGGCGATGACGAGAGATGTTGTGATTTCGCCGTTGATCCATAACAGATCCGTTGCGGAGTCGGTGAATACGGTTGCTCCATGCGATCTGAGTTTGTCGACGACTCCGGAGACCACCTCCGGGTGCATGGAGCGCAGATACCGGTTGATCTCGATGAACGAGTAGTCGATCTCGGGATCGTATCCGATCAGCTTGTAGGCGCTGACCAGGCTGCCGAATCTGTGACGGAAGGCGCAACTCGACGGCATGTCTTCCGTCTCGTCGATGATGAATCCGGAAAGACGCCCTTGCTTTTGAAGGACGCCGCGCAGTTTGCCCAGCATCTCGTCGTCGGAAAGTTTTCGACTCCGTGCAAGGATGATGCCCCGGGCCATGAAGAACTGGTGCTCGTCCACAATTCCTTCAAAAACACCATTTGCCCGAACCCACATCTCCTCCGGGTTGGAGATGTGCCTCTTTTTCAGTTTGCAGGAGGTGCGGTGATACACATTGTTTCCGAGATATTTCTCGTTGGTGAGTACCTCGTGGACAGTCGCCCGAGTCCATGGTCGGTCGAGATTCGTCAGAATCCCCCGTCCGTTCAAATCGGTGGCAATGGAGCTCTCGCTCCACCCGTCATTGATGAACATCGAATACATCCATCGGACGGTATCAACCTCTTCTTGCGGCCCCGGTACCAGAATGACCCGGTCGGTCTGGATACTCTTGTGCTCCCCGATTCCAAGGAGCCCCTTCTGTTCACGCGATTGGTCGATGAGCATTCTCCTGAGGCCAAATCCAGCCATTCCACCCTGCCTGTATCCAAGCTGCACCAAACGGCACGCACCTTGAAAAACCTTGGTGGAAAGTTCCCTGCTGTATTCCCCAGCCATAGCCCGCTTCACGCCCTTGACGATGGTTGAAACGGGGGAACCGTCGTTTTCAAACTGCTCGGCGCAGTAATGCACTGCAACTCCGGCCCTTTTGCAGACATATTCGTAGTAGGCGCTTTCGTCTGCATCCTGGAACCGTCCCCACCGGCTGATGTCGTAAACCAGGATTGCTTTGAAGTCGGCTTTGCCCGCTTCGATTTCTTTGATCAGGTTGCCGAGGGAATCTCGCCCCCGGATATTCAAACCACTTTTCCCTTCATCGGAGTAAGTCCTCAGAATGTTGAACTGTCGGCGCTCGGCGTAGGCTAGGATCACATCGGACTGGTTGTCGGTCGAATACTGCTGGTGTTCGGTCGACATCCGCACATAGGCCACGGCGGGAGTGATGCTGTTTTCGGAGCTCATTGGATTGGAAGGGATGGCTCTGCGTTACGGCAGTTCAATCGGCCGCATTTTCGGACTCGGTAAGGTTCTGAAACATCCCTGCTGGTTCCGGAGAAGGAGTTTTGTGTTTGTCGCATCGTTTTACGCACCTTTGACGGGGCAAAAGGCCGACTAAATACAAAAGTTGTGTGGACTGATTTTCACGGAGGATTGGGCAGATGGCATTTATAGTGCCCAAACATGGTGATCTGGTAATCCCGGGTCAGAAGAAGGGTTGTCATCGTGAGCCCTCCTCCCCATCGGAGAAGGGCTTTCCAAACGGCTTCTGCTGTCTTGCTGGTTACATGACGAAGCCGAACCTGGAGATGGACGCGAAGTTCCGGCAGCCAGCGAAGGTATTGCTGGCCATACCTTTTGAGCTGATCCAGAGAGCGCAGGATATCAGGTCGAATCAGATTGCCGGCCATGTAGGCTTCGATGGTTTCGTTGATAACAAGCCGGTACGGTTGTAAAAAACTGGGGAGAAAGCTGGTCGTCCTATGGCAATGGAAACATCTGAAACGACGTATCCGGATTTCAAGTGTGCCCGCCTTGAATCTCGTTGTGTAGCGGCGGTAGTAACCGAGAGCCCTCAGTCTTCCCCGCTTTCGACAATTGGGACAACTCTTCGGTGCGGCGATTCGCTTTTGGCTTGGGAGTGTAAAAATGTTTCTGTAAATTGGAAGAGCGCTACGTCCTTCAAGGAGCCCCCCCTGGGGGTGACGGAGAGAGGCGAAGCGTAGCGAGCCGAACGCAGTAACCCTAGGGGGGGGGCTGCCGCCGGTATAGCAAAGTGGTGAGTCCGTGTGGTTCTGTTGGGGTGCAATCAAACACATCCAACACGCCGAACTCGCACATGACTCACCAACTCGACACTGAACTTTT
>CAIJRY010000031.1 GCA_903823215.1 uncultured Spartobacteria bacterium | reverse complement strand
TCAAAACGGGTGCCCGGAAGCAATCCGCCAACGGGTTGAACAATTCCAATAAAACTGCCATAGACGCCGCCCAGTGCGCTGACGATCTTAAAACCTTGTCCAACCGGCGGGCTGTAGTTGTTGTTGGCATTGCCGGAGATGTTGCGCAGGGTTGGCGTAATCAGACCATTAGCCGTATAGGTATTGCCAGCGCCAGTGATGACTAGGCGTGAATAATTTCCGATGCCATTGCCTGTGCCGGACCCGTCGATGTCTACTGCAAAACTGCTACCCGGTGATTGCACCGCGGACCCGGCTACCGTAAATGTGCCAGGAGAATTGCCAGGATATAGGGTGCCGTTGACGGTGAGGTTGCCAATCACGCCACCGGTACCGCGCAAGACGAGTCCACTTGGAACAGCAAAATTCGCGTTCCAGTAGGCGTTGAGTTTAAGGTCGGCCCCCATCGTCATGGGTGTTCCCTGAAACGAGAGAATTCCTCCACCTGATATTTCCCCACCCATATAGGCGAATGCATTATTCGATGTGTTCAATAGGTTGTTACTGCCGATCACACCTAAGGGTCGATTCAATTTGCCAGCTTCGTATGCTGTAAAGGAAGGCAATAAATTCACGGTGCCGTTGGATAGGGTGAGTTTACTAAAGGCTGCTCCAAGGTTGGTGTCTTGCTGTGCGTTGATGGTTGAGCTGTCGGTGACGGTGGTTCCGCCGGCATAGGTATTGGCCCCTTCAAGTGTGTAGGTTCCGCCTCCAGCAATCGACAACGCACCCGCTCCACTAATCACGGTACTGCCTTGGGTAATACCCAGTAGATTGGTATTCATTGTGCCGCCGCCTGGATTGAGAATGATTTCGCGATTCAGTGCAAAGGCTGTGTTGTATTTGATTTTGCCGCTATCCAATATCACCGCGGTACCGGCAGTGCCGAAGTTGTTATCTTGTTGTGCGCCAACCGTTGCGTTGCCCTTCACGAGAGTTCCGCCGGAATAGGTATTGGCTCCTACGAAAGTGTAGGTCCCCGCTCCAGTAACCGAAAGCTGACCGACTCCGTCGATTGCCTGATTGCCTTGGATGATGCCTAGGCTATTCGAATCAATAGTCCCGCCGCCGGCATTTAAGGTAAGCGGGCGATTGAGCGCGAAGGAGGTATAGTATTTGAGCGCACCACCATCAAATGTCACTCCTGTTCCGGCGACACCCAGATTGGCATCGGCATCGACGATGGTTGTGCCGCCATTGAGAAATGTTCCCAAGGCGTATTCACCCGTCCGGCCCACTAAGCTGAGAGTGCCCGTGCCGGTTTTGGTCAACTTTCGATTAAAAGTGGTATCTGCCAGACTCAATCCATTCAGCAATTGGTTATTGTTCGGTGCACTATCGTTATTGGCTTGGCCGAAAACCAATTCCGAAGCCTCGGTAAAGTAAGTCGTGACATCGGGCAGCATGAACACGCCGCGACCCAAGGTGTTGACCAGAAGCACATCGTCGACGCTGGAATATTGAATGCCATAGATAGGCGCATTGGGCAGGGAGTTAAAGAGTGATTCCCAGTTACGCTGGATCAAATTTGTAGGATCGCGCAGCGTATAAATATAATTATTGGTATTTAGCAGATCACTCGGGTTCATATTAACGCCGCCCGTTACTAAAGCATTGACGCCATATTTGTAAACCTGATCGAGTCCGCGATAAATAAAATACTTGCCATTGAGATCAGTAAGATTGCCAGTGATATTGATCCCTTCTTTCTCTAAGGCCCAGGTTGTTCCGCCTCCGGTAATTTTGTCGCGAAATATGTCCACACCCGTAGTGAAATAGATTTGATTTGTACCCAAATTGCGATCGAACAAGGTAGCTTGAATGCCGTAATTGCTTGCATCGGTGTAGAGCAGATTAGCCTGTGCAGTACTAGTCACATCGTTGTTGTAATACAAAGAACCAACTGGTTTGATGGTGGCGGTGCTGTATTTAAGTTGGTTATTGTCATAAGTGCCGGTCCCCGTCAAAAGGGCGTTGGCATTATTGAAAGCGCCAAACGCCATGCTGCGAACCGGTAAATTGTTTCCGCCTTGTACCTTGGTAATATTGGTGACTTGACTAACGGGTAATTGCAATGACGTATTGAGATCCGCCGTCAGTGCTAAGGTATCCTTGCCCACATACGCTTCAAATCCACCGATGGCAAATCGCGTTTTATCTGAAGCATTCAATACCATGACCGGAATAAACGGCATGGGAATATTTGAAGCGGGTGTCCCCGCCGCCTTTAGTGCATCATTTACCTCGTTGTAGGTTTCAGCCCTGTCCGGCGGTTCGCTTTCACCGCCGCCAGAGTTGGGGGAGTTGGATAAGTAGTACGTGGTTCCCCCGGCATCAAAGTATGGCCTTAGATAGGTTACCGAAGTTAAGGCATTGTTGCTGTTGACAATCGAACGGCTTAAACCACCAAAATTTTGAGAGGAGGTATACAGCGCAGCTTGGTTAACTCCAGCACTTGAATTAACGGCGGCAACACCACCATCGCCACCTGATAAAACAGTAAATGGGGATTGTTGATTGGCATTGTTTTGAAATCCAGCGCCATTATCCTGGGCGGCCGTAACAGCGGTATGCGTTAATGAATTCCATCCTGCGCTATGCACCTCCCCTATTTGCAGGTTGAAATTGGAGGACTGCCAAATACCAGAACGATTTTGAGGGTTGGTTAACTTATAAATACCCGCATCATCTGCTTGTATCAGATTGCCTTGGCCGTCAATCATCATGAAACGCGAATCGGCATGAGGGCCAGAATTGTTGGCGTAATTATCAGTAATCGGCGTCCAAGTGGTTAATCCGGTATTGGGGTCGTAGTTGCCCCTGAATAATCGTCCACTCCAAATAGATCCGCCAATAGAAGTGGGTATGCCGTTCTCAATGAGGGCTTTAGGGCCCTGAGAATCTCCACTGATATAAATCACGGAAGAGTTGTTCGGGTCCACGAACACCCTGCCGTGGATGTTGTATTGTCCGCTGGTATAAAGGTTTGCTGTGTATGGGGCGCCTCTCACCGTTTCGCTAGTGGTGGGCGTCCCCATGCTCGTCCAGCTATCGCCCTGATTGCTGGTGCGATAAACCGCCGCAGCAGTATTTGCGGTACCGTTTAGAGCTCCTTGCACTCCGCCTGTACCGATTACAGGATTGACAAGATCTGCGACCAGAACCCCATCGTTCGAAATAGACAGCCGAATCATTGCCGTCATTTGCTGATTTGGGAGCGTATTTTGCTGTACATTCAGGCTCGATAATTTGACCCAGCTCAGTCCGCCATCAATCGAGCGGTAAACCCCAGTGTTACTCAGGTTGGCGGTATTGGATACGGCGGCGTACAGACGGTTTACATTGGTCGGATCCCTCACTAGCGAGGTAATTTCACCGGCGTTGAGTCCATTATTGATTGGAACAAATTTGGAGCCGCCATCGGTGCTAACCATCAGGTATTGGGTTCCAGTATCCGAGTTTCCTTTGGTGCCAACGACAATCGAGTTGCCGTAAGCGCTGACCTGGGTGATATCCAGATTCGTAAGGGCGCTATTACCGCTAGGCGTTCTCCATGTTTTGCTACTAGTGTCGTACACCGACAGACCCGTTAAGGGTCCACCCGTTCCGCCTAGTGCGCTTTGATTGCCGGCTCCCACCCATAAATCCTTGGAGAAGGCGCTATTGATGGAGCTATTAAAAGCCATTGCCCCGATCGAAAGTGATCCCAGGTTGTCTCCTATTGGCGTCCATGTCGTACTGCCCTGACTATTCGTACCGCTTTGCCAGACCCCGCCCGCTACACTTCCTACAAAAAATGTATTGGGATTATTGGGCATAGGCAGCTCGTACATGATTGCCCCCGTACCGGGATTGTTGCCAGCGATGCCCTTGATGTTGGTGCTGGCAGGGGAGTTTGCGGGATCCATCTTCACTGGAGTCGGTCCAATCGGAACCCACTGGGCTAAGGAGTGCGACCCCCAAAAGCCCATCAGTAAGACCAGGTAAAGATGCTTAAAATGCATAAATTCCCAACAATAAAAGCAGGAACAAAAATGCCATTTGCCACTGCTTGATAGAAACCAATGTCTACCAAGGTATTTTCGACTTTGAAAAATTGTAGGACTTGATGTATATCAATGCATTGAAGAGAATTCATCCAAAAAGTTATCAAGATCTTTCTATTTAGGGGTATACGGATTAGGATGAAAAGGTGGATTTTGAATGTACGTAGCAAAGATGATGAATAAAATAACTCTTAGTGTTTGCATCGCTTTTGCGTTGCTAAGCAATCCTGTATTTGCCGATGAGCACTTGCATTGGGGATATTCAGGCAGGGATGGACCCGCCAACTGGGGGGCGCTTGGAGAAGAATTTGCCACTTGCAAGACCGGCAGATTGCAAGCCCCAATCGATATCCCTCTAGGGCTGGCAATCCAAAATGATTTTCCGATCAAGCCGCATTACAAATCCTCAAGCGGTGAAATCGTCAATAACGGCCATACGATACAAGTCGTGTTAGCCGATGGTGGTTCGGTCAATTTATTGGGCCAAGATTACGCCATCGCACAGTTTCATTTTCATACTCCTGCAGAGGAGCGGGTTTCAGGAAAACGGTATCCACTAAATGCGCATTTAGTTCACAAATCCACTGATGGAACGATCGCCGTGATCGGCATCTTTTTTAAAGTCGGCGCAGAAAATGCCGTATTAAAAAATATTTTTTTGACTATGCCACCCAAGGAAGAAAGTATTCCGCTAACAGAAAAATTCGACATCGGCAGTATGCTGCCACGGTCCTTGCCCTATTACAAATACGCTGGGTCGTTGACAACGCCTCCTTGCAGCGAGGGTGTGAGCTTTTATATCCTCGCTATCCCATTGGAAATATCGCAGGCACAATTAAACGCGTTTCAGAAAATATTTCCTCTAAATGCCAGACCCATAAAGCCTGTGAATGGTCGTATGATTGTCTATAGTAGGTAGATATCACAAGTGAACATGTCGCAGATTCACCTCAAAACTCCTTTGAGATCAATTGGGAAAGCATTGCCTTATCAACATTCCTTGAAGAATCTATCCTTGATTCGTCAGTTCGCAATGAATCTGAAAAAAGCTGGGGATATAAATGGTATTTTCAAATAATTTTAGAACAGTGTTCCGATGATCAATAAACCCATACATTTTATTTCGACTATGCTGTTTTTTATTGCCTGTAACTTATGTATGCCCAATGTCTATGCGCGGATTGATCGAGAGGATCAGGAGCTCATTGATGCGGCTACCTGCTCCGAACTAGTTGAAGAGCGCGCCGATTTTGTAAGCGCTGAAAAAGACTTATCTGATGCGATTGCATCGGATTCGAAAAGCACGATCGCCACCAACGTGATTGGGGTGGCGACTTTCGCCACCCTGGGTCTGGGTTTTTTTAGCTGGAATGACAATTCGGATGCCAAAGACACCCTGGTGGAGATACGCGAATTGCGGGTGGCGATTGATGCGGCCATCCAGAAAAAAGCTTGCCAGAATGAGCTGTTTGGAAAATAGCGTTTTTTCTGTAGGCAAACCCATGAATGATTTTTAATGGAGTCAATTAATTCTTGGCGCCCTCGAAGTTTTTGATATCGCTGATTTCCTTCTTCATCAACTCTTTTAGGCAAGTTGTAAATTGCGTTCTCACTTCACTATTGGTAATGCCATGGGCTGTGACATTCGAGAGTCGGATGGACTGCATGTCCTGATTATTTTCTGCGCTGTAGCCCACTTCTGCATCGAAGATCGGTTTGGATTGAATTGCTTTGATAATCTCCAAGATTTCATCACCGGTTTTGGGGGCATAGGCGATGCAGATACCAGCATCGCAAGACACGTTATCCAGCTTGAAGCGGTTCAGGTTTAATCCATTAACAATAAGGGTACTATTTTTTGGTATCACTGTTTTCGAGCTTGCTTCCTTGCTTGCGGGATTGACTTCCAGACGCAGGGGTTGGACATTTAATACAAAATTAATCGGTTTGTCCTTGTAGTAGTCGCTGGTAACTGAACCTTGGACAATCTGGGTCGCTCCACTCTTAAATGGATTGTCCTTGCCTGCAACCCGATATTGCAGTTGGCACCTGGAGGTTTGTCCCCAACTGGACTCGCTGACAAATTCCAAAAAGCTCAGATCATCAGCAGTCGCGCGAATTTCATCTTCAAGCGCTTTTTGGCTATTGTAGGTTTGCGCGTAGGCAATCGGTATTGCTACGAAAAGTCCGCTGAGTAAAACGCTCAATAGGATGTTGGATTTTGTTTTCATTGAATTTTTCTATTAGAGTTGGTATTGCTAAAACTCAAGCCTTGCCGACGCCGTGATGGCAGTGGCATTCCAGTTTTGGGCTGATTGGTTGACGATGTTCAAACCCACTTTGGTTTGTTTGGTGAGCATGCCCGTAAGGCCTAGGCCGACGTTCAAGCGATCGCGTCCGATCGATCCGCTTTGGAGTTGCATG
>CAIJRY010000030.1 GCA_903823215.1 uncultured Spartobacteria bacterium | reverse complement strand
TTGTCGGTAAAGACCGCTGACATCAGTGCCGAAAAATCGAGCAGAACCGGCCCTTTTGTGATCTGAGCGATTTCAGTTATCATGCTCCCAGAAGGTGGTGGAATTCCTTAACGTATATTGTGGGATGCAGAAAATCGTAAAAGTCCTTCCTTGAGTTGTGTACCCTGTCCCAGAGATGAAACCGGATTGACCGCTCAACGACATCTCCGATGCCAGCCCTCTGCCCTGCCAGCTTTTTCAGGATCATGAGTGTCGAATCGGAGATGGTTGTTGTGAATTTTACAGGCGGGTTCTCAAAGCTACGTCGATAGCGCTTTCGTGGATTTAAGATCAAGGAGTCCGGATCTGTCTCGTGAGCAGGAAATGGGGTTTCACTTGTCGTGACGTGTCTGATGTCAGCGGTCCGTTGTTCAAACGCGATGATTGCTGCCTCCAATACATCTTTGCGGTCACAGAGCTGATCGGCTGCCGCCCGCCTCAGTAGGGCATTGGTGGTTCTCGTGAGTCGGACAGTAATAAGTGCCATGCAGAGCCGTATATCAGGTAACTAAAAGCCTAAAAGCAAGAAGCAATCCGATTTGCCCAGTAACTTACCACATGCTAAACGGCAAAAATCCATCATCCACAACCTCCGTTTCTGTTTTGGAGAGAGAAATAGACCCGGAACTCAATCAAGATGATTTTGCGAGGGAGTTGACTGAAGCGCCTCCTAGAAACCCATCGGATTTCAACGACAAGGAGACAGAGACCTATCAAAAGAAGAAAAGAGCCCTACTGAGAATGGGAGATTTAGGGCTCTCCGTGAATAAGTACGTGGAGCTTGTAAAAAGAGATTCCCAGGAAAGGGAGTATCTGGATCTGCCTGAAAAAGGTGGCGGGATCAGTAGGGCATCGATCTTTCGTTGGAAAAAGAAGGCGGATGCTGGCCAAAAGAGTGGACTTGCTCGAGGAAGGGGTGGAGTCGGCAAGAAGACCCGTGTTCCAAACTGGGTATCATGCTTTATACTGGAAAAGCTCAATGTCGATCCGAAGGCCGGTTGCACGGATATCCACAAAAAGCTCAAACCCTTTGCAGATCACTACGATTATTATCTTCCAGTAAGATCAACGATTTGGCGGTTCAAGCAGTGCATCAAATCAAAAGGCGGATTGCAGGACATGCTCCGGAAGATGCAGACCCGCCGGTATTTCTCGGCCTATCAGATGGCCGTACGGCACATCTACTCGCATTCCAATCACGTTTGGGAAACTGATGCGACAAAGCTGTCCATCCGCATCGCAGAGAACACATTTCAAGGTAACCGCACTAAAAAGACAGTGCAGTTGCTTCTTACAGTAGATTGCTTCAGTGGGCTTATAATTGGTTGGACGATACTCCTAGGTGATCCAAATACGACCGATCTGATTCGCCATTTGCACCACTGCTTGGTACGGGGCGAGGACAAGAATTGGGGAGGTAAACCCGTTACGATTCAAAGCGACAATGCCAAGATCTACTATTCCAAGGGGTTTTTAGCCACATGCGAGGACTTGGGGATAGAACTTACCAAGTCGCCACCCTATTGCCCGGCATACAACGGGTGTATTGAGCGGCTAAATCAGACCTTTAAGGCAACTCTGAATGCCCAGTTCATTCAGGTAGTTAAGAGATACAGG
>CAIJRY010000029.1 GCA_903823215.1 uncultured Spartobacteria bacterium | reverse complement strand
CTTTTTTTCAGGCATGGTAAGCGAAGAGTGAAGCACCTCTTCATAAAAGTCATCGGCTTCCATGATCCTCTTGGCAAAGATATCGTTGAAGCTGTCGTCAAATGGTGTTCCCTGCCACGAGTCCTTGGTAGCAAGGCGAAGACGAAACACCATCTCCCCCCCCGCTGGAATCACCTGATCGTAGAGCACTCCGGCCTTGGTACCCTTCAACTCAGGATTGACGGCCTCCTGGATCCCATGAACCACCAGATCATCAAAGGCATCTTTTGTGAACCGATGTGGCGAGATTTTATTATAGAGACGCTCTGTATTTGTCTCATTATTGGTGAAGAGTACTTCCGGTAGCTTCCGATCCTCACCAAGATCAAAGGCTAGTTGATACTCTCCCATCACATGATGGGTGGCAGAGAGCAGACCAGGCGAATCAAAGCGAATTTCTGGTTCGATGAGGCATTCCTCGCTGATTTTTCCCCAAGCCCAGGTATTCCGGTACCAAAGCGTCGGTAAGAGAACAATTCTGGCGGCTTCAGGGCCGCGATTGGCAACGGTAATCCTGATTAGAATATCGGTGATGGACTCCTTCGCATACTCGACCTGAACATCAAAGTATCGATCACCATCAAAAACGCCCGTGTCGAGAAGTTCATATTCAGGCTGATTCCGATCGCGGCGGGCATTTTCGGCAACCAATTCATCGTAAGGAAAGGCTGCCTGAGGGTATTTGTAGAGCCCCTTGGCGTAGGAATGCGTCGGCGTGCCGTCGAGATAATAATAGAGATCTTTGACATCCTCACCATGATTTCCCTGCGGGCCGGAAAGACCGAAGAGACGATCCTTGAGGATCCGATCTCGGCCATTCCAGAGGGCGAGACCAAAGCAGAGCCTTCCAAATCGGTCGCTGAGGCCGAGCAATCCATCCTCCCCCCATCGGTAAGCCCGACTGCGGGCTTCTTCAAACGGAAAGGAAGTCCAGGGATTCCCATCAGCTGAGTAATCTTCCCGGACGGTTCCCCATTGGCGTTCGGACAGATAGGTTCCCCAGAGTTTCCAGAATCGTTCACGCTGGCGATCCTCCTCGAGTCGAAGCGATTCCTCAGTCATGAGGGAGGGCTGAAGTGAGGAGTCGTTTTCGGAGATGATCCAATGCAGTCTGTGAAGCAAGCTGCTTGAAAGTTTGCCGATCTGTTGGAATGAACTCCTTCCAGAACTGCGTTTCTTTATTTTGCTGCGCAAGCGCAAGCCAGATCGTCCCAACAGGTTTGTTATCAGTGCCTCCTCCGGGACCTGCAACACCCGTGGTGGCTAGCGCATAAACAGCTCCACTCCGGCGAAGCGCCCCCTCGGCCATGGCTTTCACTACTTCCCCACTCACGGCACCATGGGTGGCAATCAGATCAGGATCTACTCCCAGCAGTTCACATTTTGACTCGTTGCTGTAGGTGACAAATCCCTCCAAAAAGACCTCGGAGGCACCGGGCACATCGGTCAGACGATTTGCGATCAGTCCACCGGTGCAGGATTCCGCCGTGGCTAAAGTTGCTTCCGATCGTTTCAGCAAGGAAACGACAACTTCTTCCATGGATTCATCATGTTGAGAAATCAGGTGATCCCCCACGGCCTGTAAGATCAAAGGTTCCACTTCCTCTAGAATCCTGCGAGGCGCAATCAATCTGAAATCGACTTCATTGGGGCGGGCACAGTAGCCGACTTCAAGATCACCGCGCTGGGAAAGGGAGAAACCTATCTTCGACTCAAGCATCGATTCCCCCATGCCGACGACACGGTAAATCCTGCATTCGTTCTGATCTGAATTCGCAAAGAGTGATTGCAGGATGGGGAGTACAAACTCCCTCACCATTGGTTGGAGTTCACGGGGTGGTCCGGGAAGAAGAAATAGGTGCGGCGATGCCCACGAGATTCCTTCGATAGGAGGAATATAGAGGCCGGGTGCGGTGCCTTGAAGATTGGTAAGAACAGTCGAACCTTCAGGAACCATGGACTGTCGTTCCATTCTTGGCTGGAAAAGGTAGCCTCGTCGCCGGCAACGATCCTGAATGCGCTCCAGAGTTTCGCGGTGTGGCACAAGACGCAACCCCAGCAACTCGGCGATCAATTCCCGTGTGATGTCATCGGTTGTGGGGCCCAAGCCTCCCGTGACGATCAGCACCTCTGCACGGGAAAAGGATTCCAGAACAGCCTCTCTGACGATCGATCCGTCCGGAACTGTTGTTTGTCTTGTGATACGCAGACCCAAAGGGAAAAGCTCCTTGCCCAACCACGAGAGATGAAGGTCGCGAACCACTCCAAGAAGGAGTTCGGATCCCGTATTGAGCAGTTCTACACGGGGGGACATCAGTCAACTTCTCCCGTCACGATGTCAAACCAGCGATCGACCATTCCTTTTTGCCAGGTGGCCTCTTCGATCTCGTAGGCATGGCGAAGATTGGCCAGCAGGCGGGCCATGATCTGACGCGATTCCGGATTCTCAAGATGCCCGTCACTTAGTTCTATCTGCTGCCGTGCAAGAATATCTGCGCAATCGGCAATGGAGAGCACTCTTCCCTGATGAAAGGGGTCGAAGTAAACTTCTCCGCAACGGGCGATAAAATGTCCCGGAAGATTCACCCCGTAGATCGGAATTCCGGCTCGGGCACCCACAAACATATAAAGCAGCGTCAGTGTGAGTGGGAGTCCCTTACGGTTTTCGATCACGCACGGAAGCAGCGAGTTCTCATGATGGTAATAGTCTTCCGTATTTCCATCAAAGCCAAGTTCGCCATGAATGTATTCGATCAGAATGGGGACCCGGTCGTTGGGGTTTTCCGTGATGCGTCTCAAGAGTTCGCATCCCCAGAGAT
>CAIJRY010000028.1 GCA_903823215.1 uncultured Spartobacteria bacterium | reverse complement strand
ACGCTCAATCCGATCCAGCAGGCCGACTCCGCCTCCTCGGAAGTCGGAGGTATGATTTTTAACGGCCTTCTAAAATATAACCAGAATCTCGAAGTCGTCGGCGACCTCGCAACCTACTGGACGCTTTCGCAGGAAACGACATTTCAGTTTACGTCGGAAGAGGAAGCAAAAAGGGCTTTATCTATATTAAATCTGAAGCGATCCAACAGCGATGGTATTGCCAGTGTTGGACCTCCTCCTTTCCAGAATTTTTCGTTTCTAGATGTCAAGATCGATGGAAAGAAGCTCATTGTTATTTTTGCCCAACCTGGTCTGACAGAATCGGAAAGTATCCTCGGTATCCTCAACTCTTCCGATCTACCGACCCTCCCCTTCCCTCCATTCGAAAAAGGTGGCAAGGATCGCCCCTTCCTTGCCGAACCGATCATCCATTTCACCCTGCGCCGCGATGTCCATTGGCATGATGGAAAGCCATTCACCTCCACAGATGTGCTTTTCACTTACAAGGCGATCATTGATCCCCGTGTCGCCTCTCCCCGCAGCTCAGACTTCGAACTGGTGTCATCGGTCACTACTCCGACCCCTTACGAGGTCATCGTCCGCTACAAGAAACCTTTCTCCCCTGCTCTCCTAAGCTGGATGGGGGCCATCCTCCCAGCCCATCTTCTGGAAAATATGGAGCCGGCCAAATGGGCTGATTTCTATAACCGACACCCCATCGGCACCGGCCCGTTCAAATTCGATTCATGGAAGACCAACGAATACATCCGCCTGGTCAAAAATACCGACTACTATCTCGGATCCCCCTGGCTCGACTCCGTCGTGTTTCGTGTCCTGCCTGACCCCCTGACACTGCGACTTGCCTTTGAAACTCATCAGGTCGATTTCTGGAATGTCGATCCCTGGGCGGTGAAGAGCTTCGAGCACGACAAGCGCTTCGATCTCTTCAGCTCCTCCGGGAATTCGTACAACTACATCGGCTGGAATCTCCGCCGCCCACTCTTTCATGATCTGCGAGTCCGTCAGGCCCTCGCGCAGGCTGTCAATATCCCGCAGATGATCAAATACATCATCTATGGAAGAGGAGTCCAATCCACCGGTATTTTTACACCCAAGATGTGGTTCTTCGATCCCAAGGTGAAAGCCCTCCCCTATAATGCCACTACGGCCCGGACCTTGCTCGATCAGGCAGGCTGGAAGCCCGGATCAGACGGGATCAGGGTCAAGGATGGCAAGCGTCTCTCCTTCACCCTGCTCACTAATAACGGCAATGATGTTCGACGCGATATCGCCACCCTTGTTCAGGATGACCTCAAACAGGTCGGAGTCGAGGTGAAGGTCGAGATCTATGAATGGGCGGTGCTGCTCAAGCGATTTGTCGAGAAAGGCGAATTCGATGCCATTGTGCTGGGCTGGGGCTTAGGGAATGACTTTGATCAATATCAAATCTGGCATTCCAGTCAGACGCATCCCGAGGAACTGAATTTCGTCGATTACCAGAATCCCAAAGTCGATCATCTCCTCTCCGATCTGCGTCAGGAATACAGCCGGCCCGAGATCCTGAAGCTGGCGGGAGAACTTCAGCAGACCATCTACAATGACCAGCCTTACCTCTTCCTCTTTGTCCCGGAATCGACCTCCGTCCTGTGGAAAAACAGCTACCGTCTCCGCCAGCCGGGATCCAAGGCGGGTGAATGGATTGACTCACCGATCACCATGACCAAGGCTGGCTGGAGCTATAACATGGAGTGGTTCTACCGTCCGGAATATCCCCCCGGCGGCAAAGCCGCCGGAGTTGAAAAGTTGAAAGTTGAGGAGTTGAAGTAATGAATGAGTACCGTATCAGCTTTAGTCTTCAGCCTTCAGCCTAAAAGCCTTTCCTATGACCTCCTTCATCATCCGCCGTCTCGCGCTCAGCGTCGTGCTGCTGTTCATCATCAGCATCATCTCGTTCTTCATTGTGACGCTGACTCCAGGCAGTCCCTATCCGTGGGGTGAATTGAATCCCAAGATCTCACCCGAAGTGAAGGCCACCTTCCGCAAGAAATTCCATCTCGATCAGCCTCTTCCGACACAATATGCCTTCATCATGCGTGACCTCTTTACGGGCAATCTGCGTAGCATCAAGGATGACCGTCCCGTCATGTCCCGTATTCTGGAGCGCCTCCCGGCCACCCTTTCACTAAATTTCACCGCCATCCTGATTTCCCTTTCCTTCGGCACGCTCCTCGGCGTCTATGCAGCGCGGCATGCCGGTCACTGGCAGGATATGGCCAGCTCCTTCTTTGCCTTTCTTTTTATCGCGTTGCCGGGATTCTGGATTTCCTACATCGTCGCCATCGTATTGGTAAAAAACTTCGGCGTTCCGATCCTCGGAACCCAGAGTTACGGCATCGCCTTCTCCAATGAATTGGCCGTTATTCTGGACAGGATCTGGCATCTCCTGCTTCCCGCCAGCATCCTCGCGCTTGGTGGATTTGCTGCTCAATCCCGCTATCTCAGGGCCACCATGATTGAAACCATGCGCGAGGGGTATATCCGCACTGCGCACGCCAAAGGCCTCTCCGAGGAAGTCGTACTTTACAAACACGCTCTCCGCAACTCCATCCGTCCACTCATTGCTGGCATCGGAATGCTCCTTCCTGCCATGATCAGCGGTTCCGTGGTCATCGAAACCATCTTCGCCTACCCGGGCATGGGCCGGCTTGGATATGAGGCGGTGTTGGAGCGCGATTATCCGACACTTGTTGCACTGAATTTCGTCCTGGCTGCACTCATCCTGCTCGGCAATCTCATCTCCGACCTCCTCTATGCGGCAGTCGATCCCAGGGTTAGATTGGAGTAATCATGTCAACGATCACCGCCAAACCATTTCGAGCCAGTGAAACCGAGACTCCAGGGACTCGGATCTGGCGGCGTTTTTGGGCGCAGCCGATTGCCCTGATCTCAGTAATCGTCATTTTGTTCTTTGCCATCACGGCGGGAGGCACGGCCATTCTCTCGGCAACAGGGCATCACTGGCCCTGTGATCCGAACACCACAAATCTGGAACAGAAACTCCTCCCTCCCTCACCACAGCATTGGCTCGGCACGGATAATCTTGGACGCGATGTGCTCTCTAGGATGCTTCACGGCGCGGGAATTTCCCTCACCGTTGGATTTATTGCCGTGGCTGTCTCACTAGGCATCGGACTCGTCATCGGTGCGATAGCAGGATATTTCGGCGGTCTCACCGATCAGATTCTGATGCGTTCCGTGGATGCACTCCTTTGCTTTCCCACCTTTTTTCTCATCCTTACCGCAGTCGCCATCCTCGGGCCAAGCCTGATCAATATCGTTGTTGTTATTGGATTAGTCAGTTGGACAGGGACTGCACGGCTTGTGCGCGGGGAATTCCTCACCCTTCGCGAGACAGAATATGTGAAGGGGGCCCGCGTGTTAGGCCAACGGCATTGGGAAATCATCACCCGCCATATTCTTCCCAATGCCGCAGCACCGATTCTTGTTACGGCCGTCCTTGGCATTCCCGATGCCATCCTGACGGAAGCGGGACTCAGCTTTCTTGGGTTTGGCGTGCAGCCCCCTCAGGCCACCTGGGGCAATATCATCGCCGAAGGAAAATCCTATCTCCTCGATGCATGGTGGCTCAATCTCTTCCCCGGCCTCGCCATTCTGCTTGCAGCACTCTCCTTCTATCTCGCCATCAATGCACTTCAGGAGGCCGCAGAAAACCGAAGCTGATCATTATGTCCACCATGCTTGAAATCAAAAATCTCAAAGTCGGATTTTCTTCCGACATCGGTATCGCTCCTGCACTCCATGGTGTTTCACTCTCTCTGAACAAAGGTGAAACTCTCGCCATCGTCGGTGAGAGCGGCAGTGGCAAGAGCGTCACCGCCCTTTCAATTACCCGACTGCTACCAAGCCCTCCAGCAGTTTATCAGGGAGGGGAGATTTTCTTTGAAGGACAGGATCTCCTGAAAGCCTCCGATGCTGAACTTCGCCGCGTGAGAGGAGGCAGGATTGCCTACATTTTTCAGGAACCCTCCACCTCGCTCAATCCCGTCTATACTATTCGCAGTCAGATTGCAGAGATGATCGAGCTTCATCGCTCCGATGTGATAAAAAGCACTGCTGCTATTGATGCTGAGATCATACGATGGCTTGATGCCGTTGGGATCAATGAACCTGCTCGTCGTCTGCATGACTATCCACACCAACTGAGCGGCGGGATGCAGCAGCGCGTCATGATCGCCATGGCTCTCTCAGCCCGTCCTGATCTCCTGATAGCCGATGAACCGACGACTGCGCTTGATGTGACGATTCAGGCTCAGATCCTGGATAAGCTGCGTGAACTCCAGCGAGAGCTTGGGATGGCCGTTCTGCTGATCACTCACAACTTTGCCATCATCCGTGGATTGGCCAGGAATGTTGCTGTCATGTACCGCGGCGAAGTCGTCGAGTATGGCGTGACTGAGCAGATCCTGCATTCTCCCCAACATCCCTACACCAAGGCACTCATCGCCTGCATCCCCCGTCTCGGTGACAAACGCCGCAGACTGCCGACCATCGAGTCGATGAGCCAGCTTGGTGAAGATGCTGTCTAAGGAACCGCTATTAAACCCATCATGAATTTCGCCCTCATCTGCCTGCTCCTACTAACTGCTCCGCTCTCACTTCTGGCAGAACAGAGCAAACCGGATTATAACTTTGATGTCAGGGTCACCCCACTCCTGCGCACTTCCACGAACTTTGCCGGACAACAAATCGAATACCCGCACACACATTCCGCCGAGGTCTCGATTCTGGTCGTCACCATTCCTCCCGGCAAACAGACTGGATGGCACACACATCCCGTCCCCCTCTTCGGCTATGTCCTTTCGGGTGAAATCACTGTGGATATCAAGGGCCACGGCAAGCACATTTTTCATACGGGCGACACCCTCGCCGAATGCGTTAATCTCCTGCACAACGGCGTGAACACGGGCGAAGTCCCCGTCAAACTCCTTATCTTTGTCGCCGGGGAAAAAACCGTCCCGTTCACTGTGAAGGAAACCTCCCTTCGCGCTCGACTCTAGAATGAATAGCATCTACCTATCTTCCAGTGAGTAGTGAACGCGTTGTCGTCCGTTCGAAGTTCTTCTTCGAGGGGGAAAAGAAATTTTTTGTCAAAGGGGTCACCTATGGGCCTTTTGCACCTGATGCCGAGGGTTTCCAATATGGGCCGAAAGAGCAGGTGGCAAAAGACATGTCCGTCATCGCTGAGGCAGGTGCCAATCTGATCCGTATCTACACGACCCCTCCCTCATGGTTCCTCGACATCTGTCATCAGAACGGACTGCGCGTGCTCTTCAGCATTGCCTGGATGGAGCATGTGGAGTTCCTCAATGACCGTAAGGTTCGGGCTTCGGTCGAAAAGGCCGTACGCGATGCAATCCGAGAGCACAAGGGGCATCCCGCAATCTTCGGTTATTTGCTCGGCAATGAGATCCCTTCCTCGATGGTGCGTTGGCTCGGTGCCAAACGGGTGACGGAATTCGTCGAGCATCTGGTCAATATCGCCCGTCGCGAAGACCCGACCGTCCTTTATTCCTACGCAAGTTATCCTCCGACGGAGTATCTACTCCCGCAGAATGTCGATTTCCTGACTTTCAATGTCTATTTGCATCGCCGGGAGGATTTTGAACGCTATCTCGCCCGTCTTCAGAATCTGGCCGAGGATAAGCCGCTCATCATGGGCGAATTCGGCATGGATACCATCCGCCATACCGAGGAGGAGCAGGCCGAAATGATCGGCTGGCATCTCGATGCCGTGGTGCGCGGAGGACTCGCCGGAACGATTCTCTACGCATGGACTGACGAATGGCATCGCGGAGGCAACGAGATTCTCGACTGGGCATTCGGTCTGGTGAAACGCGACCGCACACCGAAGAAGGCGCTCTCCACTGTGCGAGGGTTCTTTGATGACAAGCTCTCCATCACTCACCGCGCACCTCTTCCCCGGGTGCCGAAGGTCTCGGTGATTGTCTGTGGTTATAATGGAGGGCCGACCCTGGAAGCCTGTCTTCAATCTCTAAAGAAGATCGACTATCCCGATTACGAGGTGGTGGTCGTCGATGACGGATCAACCGATAACACGCAGGATATAGTGAATGGGCACCCCTGGGTGAAGTCGATTTATCAGACCAACCACGGCCTGAGCTATGCACGCAATGTCGGGGCGGCTCATGCCACAGGTGAGATCCTCGCCTATACTGATAGCGACTGCATGGCCGATCCCGACTGGCTCTACTATCTGGTCGGTACCCTGCTCTCCGGTAGCTACGCAGGCGTGGGAGGTCCCAACATCTCCCCTCCCGCCCAGAATTGGCAGCAGGCTTGCGTCGCTGCTGCTCCCGGCGGGCCGAGCCATGTGCTCCTCACCGATGTGGTGGCCGAGCATATTCCCGGTTGCAACATGGCTTTCCATCGCTGGGCTTTTGACAAGATTGGCGGCTTCGATCCCGAATACCGCAAGGCAGGGGATGATGTCGATTTTTGCTGGCGTCTTCAGCAGGAGGGCGAGGTGATCGCATTCAGCCCCTCGGCGATTGTCTGGCACTACCGTCGCTTCACGCTCAAGGCCTTTCGCAAACAGCAGGAGGGTTATGGTGAGGCAGAGTCACTGCTTCGTTTCAAGCATCTGGTATTCTTCGGCCCGACAGGGACTGCAAAATGGAAAGGACAGGTCTATGGTGCACCGCGCTTTACCTGGCTGATCAATCAGCCGGTGATCTATCATGGAGTCTTTGGCGAAGGACTCTTCCAATGCATCTATCCGACTCCTCAGTCCGAGCTGGCCTCCTATCTGAGCAGTATCGAATGGGTGGTGCTTACAGCTTTCCTGTTCCTTCTCTCGATCCCCTTCCCCGGACTTCGCATCGTGGCCTATCTCATGTTCGGAGGCACCTTCCTGGTGGCCCTCTCCTACATGATCCACGCCAAACTGGAGCCCCGCTTCGACACGATCCGCGCCCGACTGCTCGTCACCGGACTCGCGCTCTCCCAGCCTCTCTATCGGGGATGGTCGCGCTATTTCACCTGGCTGAAATTCAAACGGACTCCTGAATCGATCATTGTCGCCAAGGAGAAGAACTTCGTCCCCAGCAAGATTCGAGGACTCTCCAAGCTTGTCTTCTGGAATGAAGAGGGCAAGGGACGCGAAGCCCTGCTCACAGCATCTATCGAGACGCTCGAATCGGAAGGGTGGAGCTACTCGATGGATACGGGATGGAAGGAATGGGATGTCCAGATCTACGGAAGTTTCTGGTGGGGTGTTACCATGCGAAGCGTGACGGAATATCATGGGGGGCCCAAGTGCCTCACCCGTGTAGCACTTGCCACCCGCATGGTTGCCACCACCTTTCTCCTCAACTTCCTAATGGTGAGCTTCCTCATCTATTGGGCTGCCACAGGGCATGACCTGACTTGGCCGGGCCTGCTCTATGCCATCATCATGTTTGTGATCTGGCTGAGAGGCTATCGTCTCAAGAAAGGGGTCGCTCACCTTGTCGAGGCAGCGGGTCAGCAAGTCGGACTCAAACGGGTCGATCCTAAAAAGGGTAATTCCTCCGAAAATCAGCGATCTCCCGAACAGAAAAATGAGACTGATCCCAATGCCGTCTCGCCTCAGATATCGGAGGTCTCGCCTCAGCCCCCTTCAGAGGTATCCCCGCAGGGATAGGAGTTTGTGTTAAAAGGATTTGAGGCTTTATTGCTTCGTCAGCCTTTTACATTTTTACTTTTTCATTTTTTCTTTCTCCATGCCCAGCGTTTATATCAAGACTTACGGTTGTCAGATGAACGAACGCGACTCCGAACAGGTTGCGCGTGATCTGCAGAGCCGCGGGCACCAACTCGTCGGCAGTGAACGGGAGGCGGATGTCATCCTGCTCAATACATGCAGCGTGCGCGAGATGGCAGAACGCAAGGCAATTGGTAAAATGGGGATGCTCCGCAAGCTTCGTCGGGAGAAGCCAAAGCTCGTTCTTGGCTTCATGGGATGCATGGCACAACGCCTCGGTGACTCACTCAAGGAGAAATCCCCGCATATTGATCTCGTTGTTGGCACACAGAAATTTCACCGCGTCGCCGATTATGTGGAGGAGGCTTTGCAAAAGCGCGAGCAGGCTTTTGCCAGGGAGGATATTCAGGAACTGGGAGAAGCTGTCATTCCTCCCATCGTGCCCATCGTTGATACGGCACCGGAAATTGGATCACAAAACACAATCCGGGATCATCTTCCCCAGGATGGAAACAGGGTAAAAATGGAAGCCACTTCTTTCATCTCCATCATGCAGGGCTGCAACATGCATTGCACATTCTGCATCGTTCCCTCGACTCGAGGAGAAGAACGCGGTCGCCCGATCTCGGAGATCGTCGCCGAAGCGAGGACTCTCGTGGAGCGAGGTATCCGCGAAGTCACTCTCCTTGGTCAGATTGTCAATCTCTACGGTCGGCATGAGTTCCCAACAATTGGGGGAAAAAGTCCCTTCGTGCAGCTCATTGAGGCACTGCATGATATCGATGGACTGAATCGCATCCGCTTTACTTCACCACATCCGATGGGCTTCCGAAAGGACCTGGTCAATTCCTTTGCAAGACTGCCCAAGCTCATGGAGCATGTTCACCTTCCCCTTCAGTCGGGTTCTGACCGCATCCTCAAGGCCATGCATCGGCCCTACACGGCAGACTCCTACCGGAAGCTGGTCGCCGATCTGCGCGTCAGCCGCCCCGGCATCGCCATCACCACCGACATCATTGTCGGCTTTCCCGGTGAGTCGGAGGAGGACTACAAGGCAAGCCGTGATCTTGCCGAGGAGATCGGATTCGACGGAGCATTCATCTTCCGTTACTCGCAACGGGGAGATACTCCTGCGGCGGAGATGAAGAATCAGCTTTCCGAGGTGGTGAAGGAAGCACGCAATCAGGATTTGCTCTCCGTGGTCAATGCCTCGGCATCACGCCATCTCGATGCCTGCGTAGGCACGCGGCAGGAGATCCTCTGCGAGGGGCCAAGCCGCAATGATCCTTCGCGCCTTGCAGGCCGCACGCGCACCAACAAGATCGTGATCTTCGAGGGTGGCAGCCGCTTTCATGGGGAGATCTTTGATGTGGCGATCACCTCAGCCAGCGCATCCACTCTTTATGGTGATCCTGCGATTCACAACGGAGATCCGGCCATCAATGAAGTTTCCAACGAATCATGAAACCCTGTTGGGAAGAAGGCGTCATCGAGTCTCCTGAATTTGATCTCACGATGACTCTCGAGAGCGGTCAGACCTTTCATTGGACTGAGTTCGAAGGGGGTTACGCAGGATGCATCGGAACCACACCGCTCTTCCTCAGACAAGATGGAATAAATCTTCATTATCGTGGCATGAGGGATTCAGGGATTCCGTTGCTGCTGCACCGGTATTTTTCATTTGATCACGATCTTGAGGCCATACGCGCCTCCTGCGCACATCATCCCGTCTCTTATCAGGCAGCTCTTGCCTGTCGCGGACTTCGCATTATGCGACAGCCCCACTGGGAATGCATCGCAAGTTTCATCCTCTCCCCGATGAAACAGGTGGCCCATATCCGCCAGATGAGTCTTGCCCTGCGAACAACCTACGGACAGAAGCTTCATAATTCACCCATTGCCGCTTTT
>CAIJRY010000027.1 GCA_903823215.1 uncultured Spartobacteria bacterium | reverse complement strand
TCTCAGCATCAGGCGGAACAGCGATTTTTTGCGCTGGCATTCTTACCCTGATTCCCTAGCTTGCGGCGTGCGGGATCCTCCGTACCCAAACCACTTTTTTCATGCAAATCACCACTGGCTCTGTTGTTGTTTTTGATTACACCCTCACCGATGATGACAAGGATATCATTGATTCTTCCACCGGCAGTGAACCGCTTGCCTACATCCAGGGCGAGGGACAGATCGTTCCCGGGCTCGAAAAAGCGATGGAGGGCAAAAAAGCCGGAGATTCCTTCAAAGTGAGCGTCTCACCCGAGGAGGGGTATGGGGTTCATGACCCCGAGAATATTTCTGTCGTTCCCGCCGATCAGATTGAAGGTGGTGACGAACTTGAAGAGGGTATGCAGTTGCACACCGAGGGTGAGTTTGGAGAGCAGACCGTTCTCATCACCAAAGTCGATGGAAACGAGGTGACCATCGACGGCAATCATCCCCTGGCCGGAATGACGCTGCACTTCGACATCACTATCCGCGAGGTGCGCCCGGCAACGAAGGAAGAACTCGATCACGGTCATGTGCATGGCCCGGGGGGGCACCATCATTAAATTTCATCTATTCTTCAACAGAGACTCATCAGTCTCCAAAAGATCTTCGCTCAATGCGGAAGTCCGGGGATGGCTCGTGGAAACCGATGATGCTGGAAGAAAATAGCCAGCCCTAGGGCTTCACCAATCCCGCAAAGGCACTGCGATAGCGCACGAGCAGAAAGAGTGCTAAAGCACTGACGATGAGTGCCAGCGGCAGTCCGCTGTTATCGAGAAAGATATGGAAGAACAGAATGTTTACAATCACTGGACCTAGCAGCGTGAGACCGAGTGGAATATAGCGGCCAAGCAAGAGGAGAAGTCCGCCGGTGATTTCAAAGCACTTAATGGCATACAGGTAGTGGCTCTGGAAGAGTGCTCCCATGAATTGAGCGGAAAGACCCTGCATCGGAGGCATTGGAAGAAAATGAAGGAAGGCGTTCACTCCGAAAACAACGAAGATCAGACCGAGAAGGATACGGGCAACAGTAGTGGCTATTTTCATAAATTGGTTTGGCTACTGGAATTAACTAATTTTTCCCGAGTGGCGAGTTAAAATTCACCCTTCCACGTGTTCATGGTCATGAGTGAGCAAAACTCTTTCAATGCTCGGATCAAGAACGAGCCAGAAGAGTACGTGGAGGTTTGCCCAGAAGATGCCGCCGCTGACACATTTCGTGATCTGGAACATGTGGTGATGATCATGGCGATCACCCCATCACTGAATGCTTCAAGCAGATTTGTTGTGATGTAGTCCTGAGACTAAATCAACAATCCACCACCATCGACATCGATCACGCTGCCGGTCATAAAGCTGCACTCCATGAGACAGAGTGCCACCGCAGCCATGTCCTCAGGTGTGCCGACACGGCCCACTGGAAGCTTTGCTGCAACGGCGGCAAACATTCCTTCCCGTGCATCGCCGGGCATGGAATCAAAGGCACCCGTGCCCCGCGTCAATCCCGGGGAGATCACATTCACCCTCACCGGCGCGAGTTCCACAGCCAACCCCTTGGCCAGCGTCTCAACAGCTGCATTGATGGCGCCCAGAAGAGAGCTGTTCCCGGGCTTTCGACTGAGAGATCCTGAAAAGAGAATCAGGGAACCCCCTTCAGCAAACCGAGCATATTTAGCGCAGAGCACGGGGCCGATGAATTTACTCCCAAGGCTTGCCAGCAAATCCTCAGTAGGCGTGGTCTTCAGCGGACCGGTTTTGACAGCACTACCAGGAATGATGAGATGATTGATTGGACGCAGTTGTTCAAAGAACGCCTGAACACTCTTCTCATCGCTCATATTGATGGCTTTGGCCTCAGCTTTTCCAGTGATTTTGGCGACGGCCACCTGGCACTTTTCCAAGCTTCGGGAGGCAACAACCACCCTAGCCCCTTCACGCGCTGCAGCCTCAGCTATCCCAAATCCCATTCCAGAGCTTCCCCCGATAACAACGACTGTTTGATTGGAAAGTTTCATGAGAATGACTTTGAATTGATTTTGTTAATGGTATTAACCACTTTTTAAAAGTGGGCAACCTAAAAGCGATCTCCCCGTTTCCGCTGCCAACTCACACCTGATGCGCAACTTTCACAGCATGGATCTTGAGATGGAGGTCAATGAGGTCGTTCACGACGTGCTGGCCTAGATAGGCAAAGAATCGGCCTGAGCCGTAGTGACTACCGAATTTTGTCCGATCAAAATCCAACTGCGCCTGAGCCGTCAGATGATCCGAATCCGCAGCAGCAATCACAGCAGGGAAAGCCAAAGGTCGCTCTACACCACGAAGCATCAGGCTGACTGAGATCTCATAGTTTGGATGACTGAGATGAGGGTTTGGGAAGGGTGTGGCACTTTTGATCGTCACCTTAGCAGTGGGGTGGTGAGCCACATCGAAAAAATCGGCATCCCTCAAATGAGCGATTAGCATCGCATTCACGCCGGCAGCTGCCAGGTCACTACAAACGATCGAGTTCATATCAATCGAGAGCTCTCCTCCGACCAAAGCCCCTTCATTTAGTAGAATAGAACCTCCAGAAAATTTTAGCGTTCCCTCGTGGTGGTTAAAAAGATTACGCCCTGTCCAGCGAATCACACTGCTTGCCGTATCAATCTTGAAATTACCATCCATTAGAGGCGAATCAGGCAGGGGACCATCACTCACGATGTAGAATCCAGCTTCTTCCCATGCTCGAAGACCACCACGGAAATCTGTGATATTTTTATACCCTGCCAGTTCCAGTTTCTGAGCAGCATCCGCCGAATCGAGTGAGGGCTCCCCTTCTCCATAGAGAATGATTGCTTGATCAGGATCAGGAGCGCGCTCCTGCAGTTTGCGCACAAAGGCTGACTCGTAACTGCAGAGATTGATGGCTCCCTCAATCCTCCGTGCAGCAAAATGCTCTGGCGGGAGGACATGAACTAGCAGAGGAGCAGGAGTGCGGTTCAGGCGATCCCTGACTTCATAAGCAGTGAGGAGAGCTGACATAAGTTTTCTATATCATTCTTTTGCGATGGCTACCAAGGAATCACAGAGTGTTCCTTGACAAATTTTCCACGCAGGGAGGAGGGGGCGTCAAGGGCTAGCCAAACCAGCGTATCAGCTCCCTGCTCCGGGGTCAGCGGGGCGTCCGGGCCACCCATTTCGGTACGACACCAGCCGGGACACATCGAGTTCACCATCACATCCGGGAGAGCTGCCGTGAGTTGCTGAGTCAGCATATTCAGAGCGGTCTTGCTCATGCTGTAGGCGGGAGCCCACGGTTGCGGCTCGCCGTCAAGCTAGCCAGCACCGCTGGAGAGATTGATGATACGGGGTGAGGGTGATTGCTGAAGTAGTGAAAGAAATGCCTGCGTTACTCGGAGCGTGCCGATCAGATTTGTCTCCAGTGTTTCACAGAGAACCTCCGGTTTCAGATCAAGCAAACTGGCGTAGTGATCAAGGAGGATGGCGGAATTATTCACGAGGACATCGAGGCGACCAAAGCGTTCCGTTAGGAGAGTAGCAGCTGAATTCACACTTCTCTGATCGCAGATGTCGAGCTGCACAAAATGACACCCGAGTTTGCTTGCGGCAGACTCAGCCCTCTCTCGGTCACGGCTGCCTATCACGACAGTCGCGTCCCGACTTCCAAGTAACTGCGCGGCAGCAAATCCGATGCCCCTTGTCGCTCCAGTGATCATAATGATTTTTTTGTCAGCACACATGGCATCATCCTATCTTAAATCCCGTGTCCCTGAAATTTATTCTCAGCGTTCTCGCACGGCATTCCACCCCCAGAAGAGGGCAAAGAGCGCGGCACTCCAGGTCACGATGCTAAATCCCCACCAGACACCCCAAAGTCCCCAATGACACGAAAACACCAAGATGTGCATCACGATGATCGGAGCCACGATCTGTCGGTAGAGTCCCATCCAGAGCCCATAGGTGGGGCGTTTCAGCCCCTGCATCATGAAAACCGTGACAAAGAGAATCGGATACGCAGGCAGGGTAAAGACTTCCGCAAAGAGATAATTGACCCCGTTCTGGATGACATTGGGGTCTTGCGTGAAAACGCTCATCAGTCCCTTCCCAAACAGCCAGACGAGAAGACTTCCCACACACATTAATCCGACACCCCAGAGGATATTGAGCCTCCACGCTTCCCTCACACGCGCAGTCAGTCCCGCCCCATGATTTTGTCCCACAATGCTGAGCACCGCCGTGCCGAGTCCGATCACAGGGAGCAGTGCAATCTGTTCAATACGCGTTGCAATACCGACGGCAGCGATGGCCTCTTTGCCGAATTGTTTGACAAACCAAGTGATGACAAAAACACCAAGCGCAATGGTCATCATATTCAATGCAGCAGGAATACCCTGCTCCGCAATCTGGCCTAGAATTTTAAAATCAGGCGTAAAATCGCGCAGGTGTGGAACCTCAAATCCCTTCCCTCTTTTCAAGCTCTGCCAGAGATAGAAACAGCCTCCGATCTGGACAAGCACCGTGGCCAGGGCAATCCCTGAAACTCCGAGAGCAGGGAGACCACAGAGCCCCCACATGAGCAGGGGATTCAATGCGGCATTGGCAAGACAACCCGCGATTAGAAAATTTCGATAGATGGATGTAAGCCCCTGGGCTGTAAGGGCGCTATTAATTGCCATCGTGAGGATAAAAAAGACCCCTCCCAGCAAGATGACATTCATGTAATGGAGTGTCTCTTGCAGATAATTTCCCTCTGCTCCCAGAAGCGTGAATATCTTCGGGGCAGCCAACAACCCAATCACAGAAAGAAGAAATCCGGCAACGGTTGCAAAGAGGAGGGATTGACCAAAAATACGGCGGGCATCCTCAGGATGATCGGCACCGAGAGCATTGGCGATGAGTGCAGTTGCCCCCTGGCTCAAACCGCTTCCCACCGCAATCAGCATGAAATAGAGAGCAAATGAAACGGAGAGCGCAGCAAGAGAGTCCGTTCCCAACCATCCGGCACAGAGCGTATCAATGAAATTAAAAGCCGTGTTAAAGAGCATTCCGACGCTCGCCGGAATCGCAATAATCCAAGTCAGCTTCGCAATCGAATCGGAAGTCAGTGAAAATGAACGGGCAGTCACGCCAAGAGTTATTTCAGGAAGTTCGAAGAGCGGCCATGATTCTCTCAAGTTGAACCTTGTGAATCCCAAGATGACTTTCGGCTAGGGCATACCATGCATGAGCATCCATCGGTCCGAACCACGGGTGGGCATAACGCGCACTCGTCCTCAGGTTTTCTACCCCCGCTGCCGCACGGAGCACTTCATCACACGAGTTTTCATATTCCTGAACAACAGCCTCTCCAGCATCCGGGCTGGGCTTGACGGCTGCAGTACTCGCCACATCCGGCGGCACGATTCCTTCTCCCAGGGAGACAATGATTCCGGAGACCCCGAGATTCACGATGCGCAAGTGATCGAGCGTCATCCAGAGAGACCAGTTGCGACTACTATCTTCCAGCCCGATGGGACGCTTGATCAGCACGCGTTTTCCGCGATCAAGGTTTCGTGCTGATTCGATCAGTGCAGCAATTGCTTGCCGTTCTTTCTGAAAATCTTCCGTCAAAGATTTTAAATTTCCAAGCCGGCAGCGCAGGCCAAAGAGCACCCGTCCAATAGCGATCTCGATTGGTGGAAGTCCAGCTCCCGGCGGAGCAAGACGAGGTTCTTGATCTTGGAGTGATGATATGGAGTTACTCATAAAAACTGATTTCTATCAACTTACTTTTATCTTGCAAGTATTTTACTTGTGGAATGCAAGCATTATTCATGGCATATCCTTAAGGATGTCCACCATGCATCCCCGCGTAAAAAATAACCAGCAGCGCCGCTCACCCTGCCCCGTCTCCTGTGCACTCGACATCCTGGGAGATCGGTGGACGCTGCTTGTCATTCGCGATCTGTTACTGGGACGCACTCGCTTCAAGGATTTCACGGCCTCACCGGAGAAAATTCCGACCAATATCCTGAGCGATCGCCTGGCAAGGCTTCTGGAGCATGAGATAATCAAACATGCTCCAATCAAAGAAAGCCCCGGTCGTCTCGCCTACAAGCTCACCAAGAAAGGAAAAGCCCTGAAGCCGCTCTTGGTCACGCTCAAAGAGTGGGGATTGAAGTGGGAAGACGGAACTCGGGAGTGGCTTGAGAGTGCTTAATTGCAGATGATGTTTTCCCTCGATCCGTTGTTTGCTTCCGCTGATCCGATCCTTGCATTGGCACCGATGCAGGATGTGACCGATCTTCCATTTTGGAGGTTGATGACGCGCTATGGCGGTGCCGATCTCTACTACACGGAGTATTTTCGGGTCACTCCGATTTCACATCTCGACAAGCCGATTCTTGCCTCCATCACTCAGAATCCGACAGGGCGTCCCGTCATCGCCCAGATGATCGGTAATGACATCCCTTCGCTTGTTCGCACAGCCAAGGCTCTCCAGGGTCTCCCGATTGCCGCGATCGATCTGAATCTTGGCTGCCCCGCCCCTGTAGTCTATCGGAAGTGTGCCGGCGGCGGACTGCTTCGTGACCTGCCACGCATTGATACGATCCTGGGTGCATTGCGTGACGCGATCACCGGGAAATTCACCGTGAAGACACGCTTGGGATTTGACGATGAGCGCACTGTTGAGGCTCTTCTTCCACTCTTTGACAAGCACTCCATCGACCTTGTTACTGTTCATGGACGCACCGTGCTGCAAATGTACTGCGGCGGCATCCGCCATGATTTAATACGACTCGCTTCGGAATCCCTTCCTTGCCCTGTGCTTGCCAACGGTAATGTCTCGAGCCACTTGAATGCAGCCACCGTTCTCCAAGAGACGCACGCACGCGGCCTCATGATCGGGCGAGGAGCGGTCCGAAATCCTTGGATCTTTTCTCAAATTCGCCAACATTTTGCAGGGGAAGCCATCTCTTATCCCACAGGCCGTGAAGTGCTGGCCTATATACGGGATCTCTATGAATCCGTCTGCTCTCCCGACATTCCCGACCCGAAAGGAGTTCAGAAGATCAAGAAATACGCCAACTTCATTGGGGAAGGAATCAGTTCGGAATTTCTCCATGCCGTCCGACGGGTCAGCACCAAAACCGAGTTTTTTTCTCTTTGCACAGAACATCTTGATCACGATCAGCTAATGACGCTGGAACCATTCAATTCCTTCGAATAGAGTTGCCCTCCCCGAATGTTCGAAATTAAACACCGTGAAAAGATGGTCGAGCGAGCCCTGCTCGTTGGGGCCT
>CAIJRY010000026.1 GCA_903823215.1 uncultured Spartobacteria bacterium | reverse complement strand
TATATTCAATCGGCAGATTCACCATATTGGTGATCCTACCACACCTGCCAATCCCTCTTATTTACTACCCCTACATTCCTTCCTCTGCTTCTATTGAATAATCCGGGTTAAATCGGCAGTGCCAAGATTCCATACACAACCTGACAGATTGGAATAAAATTGCAGTGACTGGCCTTTGAATCCTGAATTGATACGCTACGGCGCTCCCGATAGATGCAAATAACCAAAAAGCTCTTCAAACACTCGTTCCTAGGAATCTATGCAACAAAGATTCTAAAGGGATGCTTGTTCCTTTTTACGATTCTTGTTTCGGTTTCTGATGCCGAGATGACAACCCCTCATCTCATCACCTACATCCTGTTCGCATTTGCAGCCATGACACTTATTGATATCTACTGTCAGTATATCGGTGATCAGATCCGTATGAGGAGAGCCTTGAATGTTGATGAGGTGTGGAGCCTTGTCGGTGAAATACTTCCTCAATGTGTGCCAGGAATCTTCGGAATTCTAGTTTTTATACTCCCACTTTTTAGAATCCTTTCTCAGGACTTGGCTTTTGATAGTGCTTGGGATCCCAACTGGCAAGTACATTATGGAGACTATGACCCTCCCGACCCGCATATGAGGCGAAATTTCATGCCTGCAGATTTTACTCCAAAGCAAAATCCTTTTTATGTTCAGCTCCCCTACTCTGATGTTGCAAATGGACGAACGAAGGAGGACGCATGCATTGTAATTCCGTGGTTCAATGACGTTTATGAACAATCAGGTCAATCAGTTTTAAAGGGGCGCTGGATTGCAAAGTAAAAGGAACCAATCTTCATGTCTGGTTCGCTACGACCGGCAAGAAGAACCCCTCAATCAAGAAGGCAGGGAAGGGGCACTACAAGTTGGCGGGGAAGTAGTCGGCGAAACAATTGATTCTGTTGAAGTGATCTAGGCCCATTCCAACAATATGCCGAGGTAAGCGGCTTATCCTGCAAAATCCGGTTTTAAAGTATTCGTTGCCTGCTTGGGATCCATGGGAGTGATGTTCTCTTCCTTTAACCATCCTCCAATATCCACGGTGGTTCGCTCCTTCTTGTCTGCGTAGTGAGCTGCAGTTGTGGCAACATTGGAGTGACGGAGGGTACGACTGGCAGCATAGATTCCATGTTCCTGGGTGATCAAAGCCCCGAGTTCCTTTCTCAGTTCGTGAATGGGTTTTCTTACCTTCTCTAGGGGCTTCTTCCCTTCTTGTTTGTGGTTCCGAAGCCATGATATCAGTTCGTTAAAGGCCTCATCCGCACGATAGTGCTGCCCCCACTTCTTTGCGCCGCCCTGACCATCCCCTTTAATTACAAATCCTTTTCCTTTGGCCTGTGCTTTGTAGCCCTGAAGAATGGTGGATAGATGATCATCAATCTCGACTTCGCCTTGGCTATCCTGAGTTTTAAGACCTGCTACTTCCGTGATCTGAACTCGGATGATTCGTTTAACCGTATCAATCTGGTGCCAGCAAAGTGTATCAATCTCGCTACGTCTCAACCCTGCGCCGATAGCAAGCAGGCAAGCTAGGTAGGCAGCTGTTTTGTCCTTCGAGAGCTCGTCTCTAGCTGCCTGTAGAAACTCTTTAGGGGCAATTTTGCTGATGTATGTTGAGGACTGTCGCTCGAAGAATTCGACATTTGCGAATGGAATGGGTTCGGGCAATCGAAGTTGAGGAAGAAATTTAACGATCTTTTCGGCAAAAAGACTTCTGGCCTGCCTGATGATAGAATTGCAGGATGTCTTTGAAGCCTTCTCTTTAAGTGGATTTTTGGCTTTTTTTACATACGCCAACCGCCACGTTTGAATTGCCGGAGACGTGAAAATTTCCAAAGTCGTTGAATCAATTGATTCACGATATTTCGTGCTGCCTCCTTTTTTGGGTCCAAATCGCTTTTTTGTCTTTTTAAAATCAAGGATGCCGGAGGCAATGAGGCGGAGGGCCCGTGCATATCCTGTTAATGAGGTTTCACTCGCCTCAGCAACACTTTGGGCAGCAGTAATCCACTCACCAATTGTGGCCACCCTGTCTTCTTTAGGGGCTTTCTGTGGTCTGTGCTTTGCGAGCGTCGCCTCTACTCCAAGCGTAAGCAGGTCCAAATAAATGCTAGCGGCTTTACTCGCAGCAGCAGATTTATTGCCAGTGCCGGTAGAGAATGTCATTCGACGCCCCTTACAGCTTCGTCACAACAGCAACCAATGATCCAGTGACCTATAATGCCAACGTCAAAACAAATGGATCAAACTCCACTTTCGGAATAAGTTTTTTCCTAAACAACAGCGTCGGCTTTGACCTTGAAAACCAACAAACTCTCTACACAGCAAATGTAGTAACCGCAGTCCCCGAGCCCTCAACCTACGCTCTTTTCGGGCTTGGTATGTTGGCTCTGGTTATTGCCTATCGCAGGAAAGTCGTTTAAACAGACTTCAGGTTGTCATTGAAGCCCATCCTCTTAATTGGGGATGGGTTTTTTGTTTCTAGGGACCCTCCCAGCCAAAACCATAAAAATCCATTCCTCGCTCGTCACCTGTAATTCATTCAGTTAATCCTTACCGATACTTAACTGGTGTATAAAGCAATGACCCATCATCATATATTACTCTCAGCTGCGCTGCTAGCATTAAGCTTTAATCTCCCAGCTCAAACCACGAACCCTCTGCAACCCGAAGGGGGTACCACAAACTTTGAAACCGCAGGGTTTGTGGAAGTCAGCAAATTTGTACCTGTGACGATGCTCTCAGGTTCCTTGCACTCGGTAGGTGCGCAAGCCTACAACAACGGGCTTCAGAACACCTATCAGCTCCAAAGCGCAGGTACGACAACTTCAATCCTCGGCACGCCACTTCTACTACGGCGCATCAGGGAAATTTACGCGATTGATTATCTCAGAAATCAAAGCAGGGGTGACGAATTCACCAAGGCTTTGGCAAAGGCAGGCAAGGATAAAGTCAACTCAGTCATCAATGTTGCCAGAGATCCTATCGGCTCCGTCATGAATCTGCCCAAGGGAGCCTCCCGATTTTTTGGAAATGTCGGCGAGGGACTCAAAGGAGCTCAGGGCGGGAATGTAGGGAATGCCATGGAAGCCGCTACCGGCATGAGCAAGGAAAAAGCACGGCTGGCATTCAAGCTTGGAGTAAGTCCCTACACGGATAATCAGGAGTTACAGGAGCAGCTTTCCAATGCCGCTTGGGCAATGGCTGGCGGCGGACTTGTTCTGAGTGCCGCGAGTGTCGTTGTGCCCGGAGTAGCCGGCACCGCTCTGACGGCAATAGGAGGAAACCAGATTCTTCAGAATCAGCTGATCAACACTCCTCCCAACCAGTTGAGGATCATGAACCGCAAGAAACTTTTTGCTCTCGGTCTTGATCGCGATCAAGCCGACGCCTTCTTGATCCAGCCTTACTACACCCCGGAAAATTCCACCACCATTGTGGATGCTCTTTCTCGTATCGGGGTCAATCCAGAGGCGTTTCTTAATGAGGCGAATTTAGCGGCTAATCCGGAAGATGCTTTCTATTTCCAAAGGGTTGCTCAACTGCTTCTGCAATATCAGCAGAGCGTGACGCCAATCCAGTCACTCCATGTAAAGGATGGTCTTGTTTGCGCCCTCGATAAGAATGGCATCTTAGTAGTACCCATATCTCTTGATTATGGGATCTGGAGTGAACGCTTTTCAAAGCGGGTCGATGAGTTTTCAACGCTCCTCCAAGGAAATACGAAGGTCAAAGGACTTACTTTATGGACCGACGGTCAGCTTTCAACTCGTCTTTGCGACGAGCTGAACAAGCGTAATATCTCTTATCAGATGCTCGCCTTAGATTCAGTGGCTTTGAAGTAGCCAGTGATTTCTGATCATCAGCGACGGAAG
>CAIJRY010000025.1 GCA_903823215.1 uncultured Spartobacteria bacterium | reverse complement strand
TGGAGGCGTGCTTCGTTGAAGCTGTCTTTGACTTTACCCTCATAGGTATAGCGTGTCAGATGGGAAATCGAGAGTACCAGGGGTTCCGTCCACGGGGCGTCTTGGCTCATGATGGTTTCGTCGTAATGAACTCCCAATGTCATGACTGTTGCTGCTGCATTTGTTGCTGTTGGAGGAATATTTCGGCCTCTGCATCCACTGGCGGGTGATACATGAACTCCTGGTAAATGTGATCATCGAGCTGATCGAGGGTCTTTTGAACTCCCTGCAGGAACTGATGAAGTCCACTGTTGAGGATCTCCTGAATGGTCAGGAAGTTGAGATCGGAAAGTAGTTTGCCAAAGTTTCTTTCCTCCTGACTGCGATACTCACGACGCTCTTTCCCGCTGAGACGGTGAAGTTCTGAATCTAGGCGTTGCAGGCAGTATCGGATAGAGCGTGGAAAGGTGGTGGAGAAGATCAGGAACTCGGCCACTTTATTGGGAATGATATCCTCTACATGGAACCGACGATAGGCTTCCAGGGCACTCGCTGAACGCAGTATCGCTTGCCATTGCGCGGCGTCCACGGCACCGCCAACATCAGAGATGCTGGGAAGCAGGATGTGATACTTCAGATCCAGAATACGCGTGGTCTTGTCAGCTCGTTCGAGAAATTTACCAAGATTGATAAACTCATATCCCTCGGTGCGAAGGAAGGTGGAATCAGTCAACCCCTGAAACAGATGGGAATATTTCTTAATCTGCTCAAAGAACTCATGAGCGCCGAATTTCCAAACTTCCTGGGCATTTTTGGATTTTAAGAACAGATAACACTCGTTGATGGCTTCGAACATTTCCAACGAGATCTGATCCCGAACCTGTCTGGCATTTTCTCTTGCCGTAAAAAGACAGGAAATGATGGAATTCGGGTTTTCTTCACGAAAGGTGAGGAATTCGGTAACGCTCTCGCTGTCGGCGCGTTCATACAGTTTAAAAAATGTCTCCTCGTCGCCGGCAGAGCAGAGAATCGGAAGCCAGTGTTCCTTGAGTTGCTGGTCATTGAAGTCGGCAAAATCCAGCATGAGTTGGAGATTAACATCCAGCAGACGGGCTACATTCTCCGAGCGCTCGATGTAGCGGCTCATCCAGTAAAGGGAGTTGGCAACGCGGGAGAGCATTACCATATGATCCCGTCGAGTGGAAATCGGCTTCTGCCCCTGAAAAAGTTCGTTCATGATAGGATGTGGTAATTTTTGTTAAAATTCGTGGAGGGGATCGGAATCAGGCATCGCTCAGGAGTCGCCGTTAAGCACCCATGTGTCTTTGGATCCTCCGCCCTGCGAGGAGTTTACCACGAGTGATCCCTTGCGCAGGGCGACACGAGTCAGCCCCCCCGGCGTGACGGTTATCTTTTCCCCATAAAGGATATAGGGACGCAGATCGACATGTCTTCCTTCCAGCCCCTCTTCGCACCAGGTGGGATGACGGGAAAGTGAGATCGGATGTTGGGCGATGAAGTTGCGGGGATTTGCTCTCACCTGTTCACGGAACGAATCAACCTCCTTCTTTGACGCCCAAGGCCCCATGAGCATTCCGTAACCGCCTGCCTCGTTGGCTGATTTGACAACCAGTTTCTCCATGTTTTCAAGGATGTAACTGCGATCCTCCGATTCGCTCGCGAGGAAAGTATCCACATTGCGGAGGATGGGTTCCTCCCCGAGGTAATATTTGATGATCTTCGGGACAAAATAATAGACCACCTTGTCATCCGCGACTCCTGTTCCGATGCTGTTTGCGAGACTGACATTGCCGGAGCGGTAGGCATTGACAAGGCCGGGAACGCCCAGAAGTGAATCGGGACGGAAGATGGTCGGATCGAGAAAATCATCGTCGATACGGCGGTAAATGACATCGACGGGCACAAGACCAGAGGTCGTACGCATATAGACCCTTGCATCGCGCACCACAAGATCACGCCCCTCGACGATAGGAATTCCCATCTGCCTGGCAAGGAATGCATGCTCGAAATAGGCACTGTTAAAGACACCGGGCGTGAGCAGGACGACATTGGGCTGAATGGTCTCACCCAGAGAAGGGGGGGAGACATACTGAAGGACTTTGCGGAGTTCCGCTCCGTAACTGTCCACTTGTTGGACGCGTGCAGATCGGTAGAGATCAGGGAAAGCCCGCTTCAGGGCGGCCCTGTTCTCCAGCATGTAGCTCGCTCCCGAAGGGCAGCGTAGATTGTCTTCGAGAACGAGATAGTCACCCTGACGATCACGGATCAAATCGGTTCCGCAGATATGAATATAAATATCTTTTGGGACATTGAACCCCATAAACTCCCTTCGAAAATGTTTGGCCCCCAGAATATAGTGCGGAGGGATGATGCGATCCTTGAGGATCTTCTGTTCATGATAGATGTCGTGAAGGAAGAGGTTTAGGGCGGTGATGCGCTGAATAAGTCCCTTCTCCATGATCTCCCACTCGTTGTTTGGAATGACCCTTGGCACCAGATCGAACGGAAAGATGCGTTCGGTTCCCTGATCGTCGTTATAGACTGTGAAGGTGACCCCGCTGCGCATGAAGGCAAGATCGACAGCTGTCTGCTTGCGTCTGTGCTCGGCCGAATCAAGGATGCGAAATCTGTCGGCAATTTTCTGATAATGGGGTCTGACTCCCCCCTCCTCTGTGAACATTTCGTCAAAGAAGTCTTCGGTTTTATAGTGATCCAGGAGCATGGGTGGTTTCAGTCGGTTTCTGGGGAGCTTAGGAGGGGTGAGGTTATTGGGAAAAGCAAATGCCGCGCCAAATCAAATTCTGTTGCTGAAAATCAATGATGACCCAGTAACGAGTTGATAGTAAATTGGTAATTATCGCGGGCATTAAGGGCTTGAAGTCGTCCCTGCCTGTCAATGAGCCAAAGTGTGGGGATGGCGTTGATCCCAAACTGACGGGCGATGGAATTTTGCCATCCTTTGCCGTCGAAGGCCACCGGCCAGTTGATTTTGAGGGCGTTCAAGGCGGCATCCAGATCGGCCCGGTCCTTATCAAGACTGACTCCGATCACTTTGAGCCCCTCCATACTCGAGGCATAAGTGCTAAAGTCCTTCATCCAGAGCAGACAGGGAGCTGAGTCTGCGGCCCAGAAGACCAAAGCAACCACCTGCCCCCGATAATCGGTAAGGTCGATTTTCTTGCCTCCCATGGACTGAAAAGAGAGTGAAACAACATTTCCGAGTTGATCAAACCGCTTCATGTCATCCCTGAGTCTCTGGGTGAGTGACTCCTCCTTGCTGAGCGAAAGGGCCTGTTCGATGAGCGGTTTCTTCTGCTCTGGATGATTGTCGCAGAGCGATGCCGCCTCGGCGAGAAGCCGTGCAGACCGGCGATCCTCGGGAAATGCGGCGGCAAAAATCTGTGCACTGGTGACGGCTCGGTCTCTTCGTTGATCGGGATCACTTCCAAGATTCTGCCATTGAAGTGAAATCCGGCGGAACATCGCCTCGGCTCGTTGGGATTCATCGGGGGCCTGTTTTTCAAGTGCCATGAGTTTGCTGAGCGCGTCATCCACTGCACTCTGATCCTGTTCCAAGGAACCAAGACGGGCCTGTGCCACTGTCAGGCGAAGCTTCGATTCGTAAGCGTGGCTATCGTTCGGGAATTCCTTCAAAAAGGAATCATTGACCTCAATCTGCTTTTCAAAGCGCTCCTTCATGGCGGCTTTGGCCTTGAGGGGATTAGGTGAGAGCTTCGTGACGGGAAGATCAAGCGCGGTCACTGTGGCCCAATCGGCATGAAGAAGGGATGAGCCGATCATCCAAACGAGAATGTTCAGCAGGATGGAGTTTCTCAGGTTCATGGTGTGGTTGTGCGGGGGATTTTCAAGGAGAGACTCAACGGGCAATGATCGCTTGCTTCATTCCAAAAAGAAGGGCGCGCAATGCCTGAGTGAGCCATATTGATTTCAGGCTCCAGTTTCTTAGCAGTTAAAATGTAGTCAATGCGGGAATAGACATCGGCAGCACTCCAGTATTCCGTCCAAGACTCACCACGATCATCAACCAACGCAGCAGCGCGAAGGCTGTCGGGCCAGTCCGGCTTTCCACTGATCTGCCAGAGAGGTTCTCCGTTCTTGGTATCGTTAAAATCACCCATCAGAATCAGGCGTGTTTCAGGATCTATCCGTAGGATATCTCGAACGATCCGACGGATCTCTTTCGACTCTGCGAGGCGAAGTTGGGTTTCATCATATTCCGCAACTTCAAGCTTGGCCTTCAAATGCACGCACAGAATGCGAAGACGGTATCCGGGAGCCGGTTCAACAGTCACATCAAGCAAGCCTCGGGGGCTATGAAGGGTAACCCCGTTCACCCACAGGGGAAGCTCGCCCCGGGAGTGTCTTTCAATGATCGGATAGCGGCTCAACATCGCAATGTGTCTGGTCGTGTCACTACCCTGAAGATATTCGGCATAGGGATAGTCGATACCGGATTTTCTCAAGCGGCTTTGCACCTCTTCAAGTTGCCTCATTTCTCCGATCTCCATGAGTCCGATCACATCGGGATGGATCGTCTCAATCATTCTGGTGACCGCTTCGCGTTCGCTTTCCGGCTTGCCTGCATTGCGCCTTAGCTTTCCATTCACCCAACGGGGCATGGTCAGGTAGTTCTCCACATTATATGTGCAGATGCGGATCTCTCCATTCGTGTCACTGATCGCCCCGGCATAAACCGAAGCCGAGCAGACAAAGACCAGTGCGATCTTTCCGAAGGTTGCCTGACGGAAAGACACCGTAATAACTTTTAGAGGCTGTCTGAAAAGTCCCCGTGAGGCGAGTTGCTGGAGATTCTGGAGCTGAGGCCAGCAGACGAGGAGGGAGTGTATGAAGATCATACACGACCGAGTCATCGACACTTCATCAGACCAGAAGAGCCGCAACCCTTCAAGGGCAGAGGTTTTTGGAGCCGTGAACTTTGTCGTTCGCTTGTCGCGTATCGCCCTGGATATGCTCCTCGCTCTCTTCTCACTCACGCCCCCAACTCCTCTCTGCTCGCCATGCGCGGACTTTTCAGAAAGCCTCTTAATCAGGACTGCTTTGGTTTCTCATTCTCCGAAGCAGAAGGGGAGGTCTGAACTGGCGGAGTGGGTGCCGTAGATTCTGGAGCTTTAGCCACTTCCTTGTCGAATTCATCTTTTGCTTTCTTGAACTCATTCACGCTCTGGCCCAATCCGCGCGCCAGTTCCGGCAGTCGTTTTGCACCAAAAAGAACGAGGATAATGACCAGCAGGATGATCAGATCGGGACCGCTTGGCATACCAAAGGCCAAAAACCCGGGAAAGGATGCGAAAAAGTGCATGGGACACTCTTATCACTCCCTACGCCCCGCGCAACAAAACTCCTTGGGATTGCTATTCAAAACTTACTCCCCAAAAAAAACGGGAGATTGTCGTAC
>CAIJRY010000024.1 GCA_903823215.1 uncultured Spartobacteria bacterium | reverse complement strand
TTGGCGAATGCCAAAAAGTGGGCGAAATGTTGTCTGCATCGTTTTGTGCGGAAGTTGAGGTTGTCTTTGGTGTTGCAACCCCTTTCAACCAAACCTCTTCCCGCAAAACGATGCTTTTTTAACTTCGGAGTTCGGGCTAAATCCACCACCAGGAACCTCACTGATCAGCACCTCGATAGGATAGGTTTTACCAGACTGAACCGAAAACCAATTCCCAACACCTTTGGTTCCTATGTCATTGGGATCAGGAACACCAGGTCTCAGTTTAACAGGTGGAGTCGTCGGTTTAAAAAATTTATCAACCATTCGATGTAAGTAAATTTGAGAACCAGTTGTGCCGGTAAAAAAGACATTCTGCTCATCAAAACGAACAGCTACCACGTCATCGGCATATCCGACAAAACGAAACAAGCCATCCCTGGGTGCAGTCACCGATCCCTTGTAAACGATTACCCAATGGCCAGGTTTCACCTCCTTCTCTACCCCGAATGCCTTTGGTGCTTCATTTGCTGGCATATATGGTATGTATATCTGATAGGTAACCATCGGATCTTTGGCCTTGTAGTATTTATCAAGGACCTTGTCATCCCATCCGGCTGAGAAAAATTCATCAAAAATCTTGAAGTGTTCTTCATTTCCGTCAGCCCCTCCCTGCATGGTTGTCGGCGTTCTGTCAACGGTCTGTTTGAGATCATAAAAGTAACCTTTTAATCCAGATCCCTGCCCCCCCTTAAATCCAAAGGCAGTCAATCCTGCCATAGGCATTGAGGCCATTCCTGCGGCTCCGCCTCCGGCTCCAGATCCTAGGCCAGAGGCACCCATGCCGCTCATTACTGAGGCCATCACATCGGGCCCGGTTGAGTTCAGATCCATTGACGGGAGAGCAATACTCGCATTGGCAGCAGAGGAAGTGATGCGCTTTGAAATGGCAGGGGCGGCGGCGGCGGTTTTCTTCGAAGGTTTGACCTTGTGTTCCGCGGAGGCATTGGCACTCGGTGGAGGTGCAGTGAACTTCATCTTCTCCTTGCGGTTCTGGACAACCTGTACGACCACCATCGTCGCACCACCAAACAGCAGGACATGGAGAAGAATGCTGATAACCAGAAAACTTCCGTTCCAAGCCGTCCAACGTTGCCAAAGATTGCGCTTCGGCAGGTGATGCTCGTGATGCTGCTCTTCCTTAAAATCTGCTTCGCTCATGATCGTGAAAGGAGGCGGCTATTCCTCATCCACATTGAAGGTCACATTGCTGATCTTGGCCGCAGCCAGAGCATTGAGGACTTCGATGGTACGGCTGTATTTGGCATGGGCATCACTCACGATGGTGACGATGACAGGCTGCTTGGCACTATCTGCATTCTCCTTGAGGCGCATGAGGGTGGCACGGAGTTGGGGAAGATCCGTACTCTCTGGAGAATCGAAGGGTTCGTCGTTGAGTGATATCTCCCCCTCGTCTGAAATGTTGATGATCGTCTCATCCGTGAACTCCGCATTGTTGGAGCTCTCTGCACTTCCCGGAAGTTTGGTAGAGAGTTCATTTTCCACTTTCACGGCCCCGGCCATGACCATGAAGAAGAGCATGATCACGAAAACGACATCGACCATCGGCGCAATCTGGAACCCCATCGTTCCGTCATCTTCCTGGACAAATGCTTTCATGGGATGTGGGGGGGGCGACTAATCGTGGTTGACTGCCGAGAAAGAGATATCCGACACACCTGCCTCGGCGGCGGCATTCATCGCATGGGAAACAAAAAGGGCGGGGACATCACGATCTCCACGGATCACGATTCGGAACTCCTGATTGGAGCCCATCTTGCTGGCGGCGACTTTCTCCCCATAAGCCTTCGCCTCCTTGATCGGAGCCACGAGTTCGGCTCCCTTTTCATAAATCCTATCTTGAAAATTATAGGAGCTACGGTTGGCCACGGGATCCCAGCGTACATTGATGATGGCCTCCGAGCGGGTATCGTCTTTCTTGGCAGCCTCGGGGGCAATGGGGAGTTTGATCGTCTTGTCGATGTTAAGAACCTGGGCTGAAGTGATCACCATGAAGAAAATCAGGATCACCAGCAGCACATCAACCATCGGGGCAATCTGAAAATCAGGTTCCCCTTTCTCTAATCCGCCTCCTCCTCCGGCCATGGCTCAGATAAGCGGGGCCTGACTAGGCCACCTCTCCGGTTGATGGGTCAATCTCTGTCCCAATTCCCACTTCGGCCACCGGCTGCTGATTGTAATCCACCAACCAATTCGGCATTCCTGCATAGATCTCCTCGCCGCTGATATGGACTCCGGCAAGCGCCTCATAAGGCATCTTACGGAAAAGCTGATTGATGATGTCCTGCATGTGGTGAATGGCCGAAGTGGATCGACTGCGAAGGAAGTAGAACATTCCAAATGCAGGAATAGCGATCACAAGACCACTGGCAGTCGCGATTAGCACCTCGCCGATGGCTCCAGAGAGACTGGCCGGATCACCGATACCCGAACTGCCGAGAGTGCTGAACGCCTTGATCATACCCGTCACCGTCCCGAGCAATCCGATCATCGGAGTCACCACACCGATAACCGAGAGATAGTTGATCTGGGTCCCCATACTTGCGCTCTCCTTGTGCATTTCGGAGATCATCCCCTCCTCGACGATTGTCTTTCCATCACCGAGCAGGGAAATGCCAACCCGCAGCACATTGGTGATGGGTGATTTGTTGTCACGACAGAATGTGTAGGCACCCACATAGTCCCCCTGCTGAAAGAAGAGCTTCACCTCCGCGACAAAATCAGGAGGCGAGGTTTTCTTGAGGGAGGTATTTTTTACTCCGTCCGTAGAGAGATAAACCGTCAATACCGACATGACCGCGATCGGGAACATGACCCATCCACCCTCCACCAGGGTCTCAAGGAAGGACTTGGAGTGGACGGCCTTGGCATCTTTTTTGGCAGGTTCCTCTGCGGAAGCTATTGCGGTTCCCAGGCAGAGAAAGCCTGCAAGGAGGAGCATCAGGTAGGTATGACGGTATTTCATGGGTGTTATGGTTGACGGTAGGGGTGCTGGGATTTATTTCAAGAGTGAGAAAGGATGTCTGCGCGTTTTTTTGCCTCGGCGGCTTGCGGGGAATCAGGCCAGAGCGACACGACCTCGGTGAAAGCCTGGAGAGCTCTCTTGGGATCCTCAAGGCCAACATAGGATGTGGCTGATCCCATGAGGGCTGGCGGCTGCAGAAGGGCAACGGAGGGATAGAAAATTTTGATCGTCAGGAAGGCTCTCAGAGCACCCTGATAATCCCTCTTGAGATAAAGCGCACGACCGAGAGCAAGTTGGGCAAGAGCAGACCCAAGATCACCTCCAATACGAGGCAACCCCTTGGCTCCTACAGAGACTGCCTCTGTATCGGATGAGGCCAACGCGGCAAAGAGAGTGCCTCCCCGGGAGAGTGTGTCAGATCCCGGAGCCTTGGTTGCCCCAATCTCACGGGCTAGATTTGCTGTTTCGAGATCTTTACCAAGGCTTGCCAGCGCCAGCAGGCGGAGTTGTGCCATCGGGAACCACCAAGATCCCGGCACATCCTTGAAGTCAGCCTGGGCCGATATGGATGTAGCAGTGAGTTTGAGTACTTCCTGGGCATTTCCTTTGGAGGCAGCTTCCTTTGCCTTTGCCAACTCAGGAGGTTCGGCAAAACCGATTTTGGCAATACGGGCAATCGGAAGTCCCATCTCCATCATGCTCGTGCTTCCCGGCAGCAAGACCTTGATCATGATCATGGAGCCTGAACGGCGCAGCGTGGTATTGGAAAAAACTTGGCCATCCGTGGTGGTCACATCCTCCGCATGAAGCAGCGCCGCCATGAGCAGCATCCCGGAGAGCATGAGAAATGGATT
>CAIJRY010000023.1 GCA_903823215.1 uncultured Spartobacteria bacterium | reverse complement strand
TGGCTCCCCTTATTTTAGGGGAATTCACCGACCCAGCCTGCTGCCCACCGAGGACCTCAGCTTCTGGGGTTATGCCATCCCCATCTGCATCGGCTTTCTGGTGGGACCATGGCTTGATCTTCAGCAGTGGCAGCGCGCGATTCAGATTCGTCGGGAGAATACCTCCATCACGGCCGCCTATGCCGTCGGAGCCCTGCTCTTCGGTGCAATTCTTCTCTTCCACGGTATTCTTGCCCTGTGGGCCATGGAGGGAGGTGCTTCCAAATATATCCAGATGGGTCTGGCCGGATATCCGTATGCGGAGTCACTCCTGACGCGTGTCTTTAGCGCCTCTCCCGCAAATCCCTGGCTGCTTGGAGCCTATCTCACCTTCCTTGCCGGATGCATCCTGACGACTCTGGACAGCGGCTATATCGCACTCCGTTGGTTTTTCCAGAGCAATGCCAGTCGAAGCAAACACCCGATTTTTTCACTCATTCCCGAACGACTGCTCACCTCGCCTATTCCTGCGTTTTTCCTCTGCGCACTGATCGCCGTGACCGGTGCGGCCATAGGAATCGAGTTGGAGTATTTCATGATCTTCTTTGCCACGTTCTTTGTCGGCTATTCGGCACTCGCCATAGGCCGCGCCTTCATGAACGGCCCGGTGAATGTCATTCCCCAGGTGAAGATGTTTTGCATCGGGTCACTCGCTGTCGTGATCTTTGCCTACGGCTATTTCCTCCATCAGCCGATCTTCCAGATCCTGGCCTCCCTCCTCCCTCTCGGTTATGTCATCTGGCTGATGCTCAAACCGTTCACCGGCGAGGATTTCACAACGGACAACGAGGAACTGGATCAACCTGCCACGGCATCCGTCATTCCCCTGACTCATGTCGGCACCATCCTGACTCCCGCTCCGACCGGCACCCATGATATCTCCGGACACTTCGATGACAAATGGTTCATCCATTCCTTCATCGCCACCTACGCCGACACCAACTCCGTCGGAAATGTTTATTTCGGCATGTACGCCATGTGGGTGGGAAAGACACGCGAACTTTTCTTCAACAAGGTGATGCCGAAATTCAATCTCAAGGAGACCCCGTTTTATATCCTGACACGATCCTTCGAGCATAAATTCGTCCGTGAGACCAAGGAATTTGAAACCGTCAGCGTCAAGATCCGCGTGTCCGGACATAACCGCAAATTTGCGACTCTGGAGCACGAAATTTACGATTCCTCCGGCAGTCTTCTTGGCAAGGGCACCCAGAGCCTCCTCTTTGTCTCCTCGTCAGACTACAAGATGATCGATATCCCCCACGAAGTGACCACGGCCTTCCTAGCCTACTCGTAGGAGCATAATAAAATAATGGCGAAAACCAGTTTCCCGGGAATGCGCCGCAAAGCACATGGTAGAGCCCGAAGAGATTCATTCATTGCCTGTGCGGGAGGGAGCCTTCTATTGCTTTTGATCATCGTGGGTTGCTCTAAAAAAGTAGTTACTCCCAAGCTATCCCCGCATCCCTCACCGACGCCCCTCATCCCAAGAAAGATCTACGACACGGCGAAACTCTTCAATGGCATAACTCTAAAATCTTCCGTCGAGGCAACCCAATCGGATCATACCGCCCTGCATCTGGAGCCCAGATCCGACTCCTATGAGCTTCAGCTTGACCTTCA
>CAIJRY010000022.1 GCA_903823215.1 uncultured Spartobacteria bacterium | reverse complement strand
TTTTAGAAATCAAGGATCAGTTTGAGGAGTTTCTGCCCCGTCTTGATATCAAGGATGTAAAGTTCATACCCGTGAGCGCCCTCAATGGTGACAATATCGTTTTTGCTTCACACCATACCCCCTGGTATCCCGGCCCCACCCTGCTCGGTCATCTGGAGACCATCCATATAGCCAGCGACTGGAACCTCTCCAATTTTCGCTTTCCTGTTCAGTGGGTCAATCGTCCCAATAATCCCACGGATCACTCCCTTCATGATTTCCGTGGTCTCAGCGGACAAATTGCAGGAGGTATAGCCAGGGTTGGGCAAAAAGTCATGGTACTACCAGCCGGATTCACCACGACGATCAAGCAGATCTGGACACTTGACGGTCCTCTGGAGAAAGCCTTCAGCCCACAATCCGTCACCCTCTTATTAGAACATGATCTTGATGTGAGTCGCGGCGATGTGATTGTGGATGCGGCAGATCTTCCCGGTTCATCCTCAGATCTCCATGCAAAAATCTGCTGGATGAATCCCCGCCCGCTTCAGACAGGCCGTCAATATCTCCTCAAGCACACCACGCAGACAGTAAAAACCGCAGTGACAGCCATTGAACACAAAATTAACATCACGACTCTTGATCCAGAGAAAGGGGTGAAAGAACTTGGGATGAATGATCTCGGGGAGATCCGACTGAAAACCGCTAAACCCCTGATCTACGATGGGTATTCAACAAACAGGCTCACGGGTTCCTTCATCCTCATTGAACCAGGCACTAACACCACCGTCGCGGCAGGAATGTTGTTTCCGCCCACCGAGGTTGCTCGGCCGGAGTATCGGGATTTCGCGATTTAACTAGGACTCTGGATTTCTCACATAGCTGCTGAAGTCGCCTTCCTCAGATATTCTTTTCTTGGTGGCATAGAGAATCAAAAGCGCCGATCCAAGAATGGTCACGATAAAGGTAATTGCCGTAAGCCATGCCGGTAGATGACCGATTGCCATGGCCCGGTAAAACGAAGAGAGAGAACTGATCGGCTCCTTGGCATGCATGAAGATCTTTACGGTCCATGCGATCAAAATGATGGCGATGATAAAGGCATAATTCCTTTTGAGGCGACGACCAAGCGCCTCCCATCGTGACATCTTGAAAGTCGGTATCAGGAGATCCTCGCAGAGTTCTTCCCTCCATCGTCCCTCAAGTGGTTTTTCAGTTTGCGAAATCATTGAGGTCATGAAGTGCGCCTCCAAAAGGCGAACCCTTACACGGAATGCATCGTAAAATCGATATCGACGCGCTTCCATCCAGAGCATTGCCAAAACAATGACCAGATTGAAGAAGAAGATCAAATGAGGCATCTCCCTGAATCCAAACGAGACCGAGACAATGGTCGTTGTTGTGGTGATGGCCCAGTTCGTAGTGATGTCCAACCTCTGCCTCCAGATCATGATGCGACCAAGCTCGCCACGGTAGAAATGAACCATTGCATTCACATAGCAAGGATCCTTGATGCTGGGTTTTGGCATCACGGTCATTTCACCTCTTGCAGAAGCATCAATCATGTTTTGTGCATCATTCCTTAATTTTTTGCTCCTTACAACTGGATCCCTCGATCCGAGTTATTAAAAAGGGTTCTAGAGATAATCTGAATGGGATTGCCCCTCAAGATGTCCATGCAGGATGAATCTCGAATTGTCCTTCCAGGCAGCAGCAGATTGCATAGGATCACCATGATGTCTCCTCGGAAAAAACTCACGATTTCCATTTCCAAATCCGTCACGATTTCCATTCCCGGAACCACGGCCAATCTTGGGCCTGGTTTTGACTCCTTTGGTCTGGCCCTGGATCTTGCCAATCTGGTCACCATAACACAGAAAGAGCCAACGACTTCCCTTCCCCCGATGGTGGAAGCAACGGCGGAGTGTTTTTTCAACGGCAGCGGACTGATTCCATTCCCCTTTGACTGGAAAATCAAGGGGAGCGTCCCCCAGGCTCGCGGTCTGGGAAGCAGTGTTACTGTGAGACTTGGTGTCCTGATGGGTCTTAACAAACTCTGCGGTCTTCCTCTCTCCCGTGATGGCATTTTCCGTCTCTGCGCCGAATTGGAAGGCCACCCTGACAATGCCGCGCCGGCACTCTTCGGAGGGTTCACTCTGGCCCGATCTCTTGCCGAGCCTCTTCGATATACCGTCTCTTCAGCCCTTAGGTTTATTTTGTTGATTCCCAACTTTGAGGTGGCCACTCCCGATGCCCGCAAGGTGATGCCCAAGTCGATCTCCGTCTCCGAATCCGCAGCGAATGCAGCGGATGCAGCCGTCATTGCCGTGGCCTTTGCCACCAAGCGGTATCATCTGCTCTGCGGTGCTTTTGGAGATCGTCTCCACCAGCCATATCGTACGAAACTGGTTCCATTCCTTCCCGATGTCATCAAGGCCGCAGAACTCAACGGTGCAATCGGTGGCTGGCTCAGCGGCTCCGGATCCACAATCTGTGCATTGGCTCCCGACGCAGCAAGCGCACCGCATATCGCCAGGATGATGAAAATCAAGGCTCCCAAAGGATCGAAGATCGTGATTTGCACTGCTGACAACCAAGGTGCAACTGTTCTCAAGGGATAATTACCTGCCACTCTCTGACAATGCGGAGATTTTTTGACAGTCTCGAACAGTTTGCAGTTGATGTCATTCTGGAAAGGCGTGCTGGAAAAAGAGCAGGCATTTTACGATGGCTGTTGCTGGCAATTTCCGCCCTGTATTACAGGATTGTCGTCCTTAGGCTCCACCTCTTTAGTACGCACTTCCTAAGGAAGCATCAACTCGGATGCGCTGTCGTGAGCATCGGCAACCTGACAGTCGGGGGAACGGGAAAAACGCCGGTTGTGGAAAAACTCGCCCGCGATCTCTCCCAAAGGGGACGCAGAGTCGCCATTCTAAGCCGTGGTTATAAGAGCGTCCGTCGTCGCCAGCCCGGTAAAAAGAAAACTGCCGTACGAGTCGTATCGGAAGGAGGGGCTCTCCTTCTTGATTCTAAGACCGCCGGAGACGAACCCTTCATGCTGGCAAAAAACCTGCGTGGTGTTGCCGTGGTGGTAGATAAGGATCGCGTCGCCTGCGGCCTCCATGCCGTATCGGCTCTGGGCAGCGATTTGCTAATCCTGGATGATGGGCTTCAATACCTGAAACTGCACCGACGATTCGATCTCGTGCTGATCGACCGTGAGGCCCCTTTTGGCAACGAGCATCTGCTTCCTCGTGGAACCCTCCGGGAACCTCCCGAACACCTGCGAAGAGCGACTCATATCCTGATCACCAAATGCGATGGCAGTGACCTCTCCGCACTGCATGGACGCATCAGGACCTATAACCGGACGGCTCCCATTCTGGAGTGTCGTCATCGTACCGTGGAGTTGCAGGATCTTACCACGGGCACAATCCTTCCGTTGGATAGGCTTCATGGACTGAGGGCGGCGGTATTGTCGGCCATTGCCTCACCGGAGAGCTTTGAAGCGGGATTGCGTCGCCTGGGTGTGGAAGTGGAATTGACCCAGAGCTTTGCCGATCACCACCGTTATTCCAAAAGAGAGATGGAGCGATTCTTGAAGAGATGCGAGCGCCGTGATGTTTCCTGTATTCTGACAACGGAGAAGGATTCCGTCCGAATGCCGCGCCTCACCCAACACTCCATTCCCATCTATTATCTTCGCATTGAAATCGAGATCCTCTCAGGGCAAGAACATTGGGAGACTTTACTCTCGCAGCTCCTTCATCACCCCATGCCCGTGCTGGATGATTCGGAAACACGGGCCGAAAAACAGAGACTCAATTTATGCCAATCTGTGTCGGCACCATGATCGCATCGGTCATCCCATGAAGGATTTTCTTATCCGCAGGGCAGATTGTCGCGAGTGCGCCGCCAAGGTTCGCTTTTCCATTATTGACGAAGAAATAGGGGCTCAGTCGGACACGCCCCTTCATCGTCTGCACCTCTCCTGTGTCATCATACACCGGATGCTCTAGGAGCATGGAATGACGGTAAATCTGGAGAATATGGGGGTGCTCCGGGAACTCTTCCAAGGCGGTTGTAATCGCCCGTTCCCAATCAGTCCGTCCGAGATCTGATCCAAGGGAAACTCCGCGCCCCCCCCAAGCACGGCCATCGAACCCACTGATCTTGATAACCAGATTGCGCTCCTTCTGGCTGAAAGCCCCAAGCGATTTCCATTCCTGAATATCAAGCCGTGGATAGACTGCCTGCGGAGGAAGCGGCTCCGGGTTTAAGATCCATGTATAGGGAATCCAGCGTTGAAGGGTCTGTATCCCTCGCTCACCAAGTTGACGCAACCAGAACTCCCTCAGCGGAGCCATCCAGAAAAGTGCAAACCAGAGTTTTTCCTCAAGCTGTGCCTTGGGTGGTGGCGTCACACTCACCCTTCCAGCCACAGCATCACGGAAGAGATTGGCGGAGCAAGAAACCTGATCGAGATCAAAAAGCTCGAAGAAACGATAGACATTTCCCTCCCATGACTCACGGATCGAGGCATCACTGACATGCCAATCAGGAGAGCCTTTCCACTGTGCAAGTCGTTTACTTAACCATTCCATCTCGGGTCGATAAGTCGCGGCCTCGTCAGAAACGACGATTTCGCCTTTCGGCAATATCGAGGCAAAACCCTCCAACATTCCCTGGTTTCCACCGAGCACATTAAAGCCAAAATTCGAATAGGTTTCGTTCAGCCAGGCCGTCAGTCCGATTCCTCCGGGAATCTGGTCGAGTTCGCAGATCGCGAATCCTTCTTCAGTCAATACGAGGTCTGGTCTGATAACCCGTGCTATCGCCCCCCGAAATGCAGGATCCCGTCCAAGAGCCACGATCTCGGGAGGCTTGCCCTGGTCGAGAATTTTGGAAATCCAGGAAGGCTGCTTTCCCTCGACACTCTGGCGGTAGAGGAGTTCACATGCCTCGGCGAACTGTAGGAGACGATGCCCCATCGTCTCAAGTTCCTTGGAAAAGGTAGGGGCGAGACGAAATGGGATCGGCGACCAACGCCACTCTTTACCTGCAAAAAACTCCCCTTCTGGAATCTGCTGCCGGAGGTTTCCAAGACTCACGTCGGCAAATGAGGAAGAGCTTTCCATGCTCATGAAAGCAGATGTTTCAGAGCTTCACGCACGACATCTTCCACGGCAATGTCAGCAGTAGTTGAGGTGGAGAGTTTTGGGAGGATCGCCTTGACGGCCTTGTGGGCATCAATCTGCTTGTAACCGAGAGAGATCAAGGCCAGCACGGCGTCATGCAGATGGCGTTCGGTACCGGTGGGGGCATTCTCCCTTGCAGCAGCCTCCCATTCAGCAGCGACCCCGAGTTTGTCCTTGAGTTCGAGAACTATTCTCTCCGCTGTTTTTTTACCGACTCCGGAGATGCGGGAGATCGCAATAATATCTGAACTCACGACAGCCGATTTAAACTCATCGACAAGCATGCCGCTGAGAATCGCAAGTGCCAGTTTAGGGCCGACTCCCGTGACATGGGCCATGAGCAACCGAAAGAGATCGCGTTCCTCGGCGGAGGAAAAGCCATAGAGGAGTTGCAAATCCTCACGCACATGGTGATGGGTCAGAATACGCAGGCGAGATCCCAAAACGGGAAGCTTGTTGTAACTGGAGAGAGGAATGAGAATCTGATAGCCGATTCCTCCGGCATTCACGACGATCATTGTCGGCAATACCTCCTCCAAATTTCCTTCTACAAAAGTAATCATGACAGCATCCCTTTTAACCGTCAGGGCAAAGAAAGACCAGCGGTTGTGTTGGCGTATCGCGTTGGTTTTTTTTGCCTCGCTAATGATGGTAAAAGCGTCGTCGAATGTCTTGGCAAGTGATCAACAGGGCGATGCAACCCTGCTCATCGTTCCCTCTTTTGAACGACCACCCGTTTTCAGATATCTCCCATCATCCAAACGAACACTTCTGGCTCCTGCATTCGTTGCAAAATCAGGTAAAATCACTTTTGTGGATGAAAAGGCGTTTCAAACTTCCGAGCAATGGGATCGATTTGTCAAAGCAGCTCGCGAACGCCAAGCACTTCAACTCGCCACCATCGATCCTCAAATGATCCGTGACAATCACGGCGTTATTCAGATGGCTGTCATTGTTTCGGAAAATCCCACGACAGCTTCCTGCATCATGCAGCCTGGATTTCTTCAGCACTTCAGTGACATCTTCGGTTCAGAATTGTTGATTGCCATCCCGACGCGAAATAAAATCTGCATATTTCCAAAACTGGCCAATCACCTTCCCCTGATAAGAGATGCGATACGGGATGATTATCTAATCTCTCCCATGCCGGCTTCGACCGAGATTTTTGAGCTCTCCCGGAACGGACTTCGAGCTGTTGGCTCCCTCAATCCTGATGATGAATAACACACTTTCCGAGATTCTACTGGATCAAGAAACCATCCGCAAACGGGTGCGAGAGCTTGGCGTGCAAATCACCCGCGAACTGGAAGGAGCCCAGCTTTGCCTCTGCCCGTTGCTTGATGGAGGGATGATCTTTGCAGCAGATCTGATGCGTGAGATCACTCTCCCGATGACGCTCCTTCCGCTCAAAGCCTCCAGCTATGGTGACAACACTTCTAGCTCCGGCATCATCACATTACCCTGGGGTATCCCTGGGGCGGTGGCAGGTAAGGAAATCCTGCTTGTGGATGATATTCTCGATACGGGCCGAACGCTGCAAACCCTGCAAGAGCAATTGCTTGAAGCAGGAGCCCTCTCCGTTCGCACCTGCGTTCTTCTCAGGAAAGAATATTCTAAGGAGAAATCCGCTGATTTCGTCGGATTTGAAATCCCGGATAAATTCGTTGTCGGGTATGGACTTGATCTGGCGGGATTTTATCGAAATCTCCCCCATATCGGCATTCCCTCAACACTCGTTACGGAATCTGAGCGGAAAAGAGCTTAGTCACTCTCGAACTCAAGTCTTAACAGATTCATAGCAAAGGGTGGGCTACCACCATCAGGAAAATCCTCTTCTAGAAATAATTTTACGATTTGCGAGGCACCCGTTCGAGGATGGCATCCACGATTGTCGACAATGACTC
>CAIJRY010000021.1 GCA_903823215.1 uncultured Spartobacteria bacterium | reverse complement strand
GCCCTCCTCTGTGAAATCTCCGACGAGTGGATCACAGGAAAAATCTACCTCAACATGAACCCCATCGACTCTCCACTCCCTTAACCAATTTTACAGAAAAATCTTTACGCAACCAGGAGTAACCGGTGCTACCACAGTGACAGGAGGTGTGGGAGCTACTATCATTACAGGAGTTGTTGCGGGTACTGCCACGATCTTTCTCACGATCACTTTGGAGGCCACCATATTGTCCCCATTTTTGATGTAATACACGGTCACTGGAGCACCGGATATTACGGTCTCCATGGGAACAGGAGCTCCATTTTCATCCACGTAGGTCGTGGTTTTGTTGTAGGTATACCTGAGGGGATCGGATGACGATTCAGTTCTCACCGTAATCGTATTCGGATCAAGTGAGCTTATGGTTCCTACAGTCGTTATGGTAGTGGCCGATTGAGTATCCGTTATCTGGGCGAAAGCAGCTCCAGAGCTAAGCAGTGATCCAAGGATCAGAGCACGTGCATAATTGGTTCGAGGGTTGTTTGTATGATTTTTATTCATACAGGGATCATAAGCGCACAAAAAGAGAGTGGTATGGGGTCTTCCCCCACCGTAGGAAGAAGTTGTCCATACAAAACTCCATGCCGGATCATCGATTGCGGAGGGAATTGTTTCCCCAAGTACCCTCCCCTTAATTTTCTCCTCCGAGGCACCCATTTCGGGGAAAGGGTGCGTTGTCTCTGTAAAATTAGCGGACACCAAAACGGACACCAAATAGTAGTATGGGAGTAGGTTTGAGTAGTGAGAGAGTTCGCCTGATGACTCAGTAAAATATGTTATTTTTAACCTGAAATTGCAGTAATAATCAGCCAATTCCGTCCCCCGCCTCCATTTTATGGCCAGTGGAGTCTGAGTTGATGGATGCTTATTGTAATGAGCCTCCGTCTTCTGTTACCAATCACGATCTTTATGACAATTCTGAAAGTCGGCAAGAAAGCACCTGCATTTACCGCAATCGCTATCGGCGGCAACTATGGCTCCGGCACCTCTGTTTCTCTTGCTGAGCTGAAAGGGAATCCTCTCGTCCTCTATTTCTATCCCAAGGATGACACACCGGGCTGTACGACTCAGGCGTGTGGGATTAGAGATGTTTGGAAAGAAATAGAAGCCGCGGGTGCGGCACTTTTCGGGGTCAGTATTGACCCGATTAAATCCCATCAAAAATTCATCGGCAAATTCGACCTCCCCTTTCCTCTCCTCAGTGACCCCGATAAATCAATTGTCTTGGCTTATGGCGTCTGGGTGGAAAAATCGATGTATGGCAAAAAATACATGGGTACCGAGCGGACAACTTTCGTCATTGATGCAAAGGGGATGATCACGGCCATTTTCCCAAAGGTAAAACCTGCCGACCATGCGGATCTGGTGATCCAGGCACTGAAGGAACTTTAAAATCAGTAATCGTCACCGCGCAGTGCGGCGCAAGCGGCTCCCAAATGGCTGATGACTGAACTTGCAGAGAGTGATTCCTGCGATTCTCCACCATGAGAGATCGCTATCTCAGCCGATCGTCCACAGAGCCAAGCACCGAGCATCGCTGCATCACGCAAGTGATGCCCCGAACCGATCAGGGCAGCACAGACACCGGTCAGCACATCCCCCATTCCACCGCTTCCCATCCCCGGATTGCCTGTCGTATTAAAGACGGTTTCCCTGCCTTTCTCAGCAATAATGGTACGAGCCCCTTTGAGTAAAAGAGTCACAGGATATGCTTCGGCAAAACTTTCCGCCCACTCTCGCCTCGTACGGCCCTTCTGAGGATTGAGACGCTCCATCTCACCCGGATGAGGAGTGAGTAACCTGGAGGCGGCGCAGTTAATGAGAAGAGAGGGCTCTTTGGAGATCGCATTCAATGCACCGGCATCGACCACGCAGGGCATGGTGGCTCTTGAGACGATTTTTCGCAGATCATCGGCGTGGGCGTCCCCCACTCCAGGCCCGACAGCAAGCACATCGTGTGCGTCAGAGAGTGCATCCAGATAGGAATCAACCGGCTTCACCATGACTTCCGGAATGCAGAGTGGCGCAATCAGTTCATAGTTCTCGGGCAGTGCATAGAGAGTCACCAGCCCTCCTCCGGCACGGACAGCAGCAGATGATGCGAGTCTTGCCGCTCCAAGATAGCCCCGTGATCCGGCGACGATCCCGATGCCTCCGTATGTTCCCTTGTAGGAATCAAAATCACGGACGGGAAGCGATGATCTTAGAAGATCCGCCGTGATGACTTTCGCCCGATCTCCGCACTCTGCAGGAAGGGAAATACCGGGGAGTGGAACCAAGGCAAGCCGCCCCACGACTGAAGTGGCACGATCTGCCATAAGGCCGCTTTTCACCATCCCCAGCGTTACCGTCAGATCAGTCTGTACACAGGGATCAAAGACTTCGCCCGTTGTACCGTCAAGTCCCGAGGGTAGATCGATTGCGATGCTGAAGGCACCCTTTTGATCTCGGCAGTCGTTCATTTCCCTGATTAGTTCGGCAGTCATCCCACGAGGATGGCCCTCGCTCCCAAGACCGAGCAATCCATCAAGCAGGATCAGCGGGCTGGTAATATTCCGTGGTAAGGATCCGATGATTGCAGTGGCAGGAAGTTTCTCAAGATGGGCGCGGGTAAGTGCTGCCAGCTCCTCAACAGGCGATACCAGACGGATGAATAGTTGCCATCCTGCTGAAACGAGACGATGTGCAGCCAGCAATGCATCACCGCCATTATGACCTTTACCGCAAAAGACGATGATGGTGCCTCCACGGGGGAAAAACTGCCCGACTACTCGGGCAATCCCCTCCCCCGCGCTCTCCATGAGTTCCGCCGGCGTGGCTCCCTCCAGAAACGCAGCTTCCTCGACAGCCTTCATCTGGGAGGGAGTCAGGATCATGTTTCAAGTGATAACAGGTAACTCTTCACCACGAAGTGACAATACTCTGAGAATGACCTCCTCGATCAAATTGTTGGGACAGGAGGCGCCGGCAGTGATCGCAATCTGCAGCTCCCGATCCGGCAACCACCGCTCCTGAGTAGTTATTTCCTGTTTCTGTGCGAGGTCGAAATGTCGGATGGATTCCACAGATTCGAGGCACTCCTGATTGCGAATAAACCAAGTGGGCATTTTTTCCTCGCCCATCTCGGCAAGATGGGTCGTGTTGGAACTGTTATATCCGCCAACAACCAGCAAAAGATCCAGCGGTCGTCGGAGTAGTTCATCAAGAGCATCCTGCCTTTCCTGAGTTGCTCCGCAGATCGTATCAAAGAGTCGAAAATTGGCGGCGTCACCATCTCTTTCCATGATGGCCGCTCGCAGTCGCCGCTGCACTTCCTCTGTTTCTGCACGAAGCATAGTGGTCTGATTGGCCACGCCAATGCGGTGGAGATGAAGATCAGGATCAAACCCCGGCGACAACTTCCCGGAAAATTCCTTGAAAAACTCCTCCCTGTTTCCTTTTCCAAGAATGTAATCGCAAATGCGATCTGTCTCCGCAAGATTGAGCACGACAAGGTAACGGCCATCGCCCGCTCCAAGGGCACGGGAAGCGGTGGCACGGGTTTCTTCATGGGCAGCCTTGCCGTGAATGATCGAGGTGACCTGCTCCCCCGCATTTTGCCGGACACGCTTCCAGACGCTCATGACATCGCCACATGTAGAATCAACAATATGGCAACCATGTCGTTTAATCTCCTCGAGCAGAGGAACTTCGGCGCCGAAGGCGGGAACAATGACAACATCATCGGGGCTCAGATCCTCCACATGAGGTTTTCCCTTGGAATCCAGCACATTGGAGATTCCAAGCGAGGCGATCTGGGCATTTACCTCAGGATTGTGAATGATCTCTCCTATCAGAAAGAGTCGGGCTGACGGAAAAACCTTTCTAGCGGCATATGCCAGATCAATGGCTCGCTCCACCCCGTAACAGAATCCGAATTGCTTCGCCAAACGGATCGTCGTGCGACCGCATTCAAGCACCGATCCACTCTCTTTGAGTCGTTCGACAAGACTGCTGTGGTAATGATGCTCCACCTGCTCCTGCACCCGTGCCATCACCTCCGGAGTTCGAAGGTTGACCTTGGTGGCAGGTGCCGGAGGGATGCTCACGCTGTCAGCACTACTGAAGAATGACTGCCTTGAGTTGGTCGAAATAGCGCTGGGATGTTAAGAGCGGAAGAGGGAGTTCTGGATCGCCGTAATCCTGAGGACGTTTGAAGTTTGCACCGAGCGTGGCATCTTCAGGCTGTGAATTGGCAATGCGGATCGGGGTACCGACTTTAACAAGTTCAAAAAACTTACCAGCATCATTGGCATGAAGACGAATGCATCCGTGGCTCTTGGGAACGGGCCAAACCCAACCGAGATGAAATCCGTATCCTGGTGTGAACTCCACCCAGTAGGGCATCGGATAGCCCACATAATGTCCCCTAGCACTGCCTGCGGAGCTTGGCAGGATAGCCTCTCTCAGTACGGAAAATCCATATTCCCCGGAACGCTTGTTACGCTGCTTGGAGAGTGCTGAGAAATTTCCCTTGGGAGTTGGATGGGCTGCATCACCCACGCAGCAGGCGGTGACAAGCAGGGGACGATTCCCTTCCATGACATAGGTCATCTGTTTACCAAGGGAGACTTTGACAACTACCTTGGAAGGATCTTTTGGCTTGTAAGCCGGCTGATCATAGACTGCCCGCTGGGTCAGTTCCGCACAGCCACCGAGAAAGAAAAGTGGCAGGAGAAGCAATGGAAGGAGTTTTTTCATCCCTGCTACAAATCGTAAAATCGGCCCGTTGTCAAAATGAGAAATCATCTGAGTGTCATTCATCCTTCCGGCTTTGACCTTTGGAGGAAGCCATCCTATTCTCTCAAATCGAATAATGATCAAAGGAGACGACTTTTTATACGCGATGGAGAATACCCGTATCGTTGTGGCACCAAGCCAGGCGATCGAGACCTTCGGCCAAACAAGCTTCCATTTCAGACTGGTGACGGAACCCATGGACGAGATTGGGTCTGTGCGCTTGCGTCAGGGAATGATCCACGCGGAAAGGCCCCGCCTCCTTGCTCCCCAGTATGTCAGCAGGTTGCTCCTGGAAGGATTTGGAGAAAGAGCCCGAGGGTTTGCCGGATGGATGGAGGAGCAAAAAGATTTTCATATTCTACGGTATGGATTCTCCCTAAGAAAAACCGATCTCTCCGAACAACTCGTCAGGGAACCCAAGGAGGATTTTCTCTTGAAACTTGAGAGTGATCTCCGCAGTGAGAATAATCCTCTCAGTGTACTGATCGAAGGAATCGATGATGCTTGGGAGGTATGCCTTATGAAATTTACTATGGACCTGATTCAACGCTCCTCGGGTGAAAATGTGGCCGAATGGAAACGCCGTGGTTTAATCTGAGAAATCGCTGATTTAATAGACTCTTGAAAACTTTCAAACTACTCACACTGCTCATCATCGGTCTTCTGGTCTTCGGATCGGCAGCCTTCTTCGGATACGAGCTCTTCATAAAACCCAGCCGTGCGGAAAATCGGGAAAAGGCACTTGAAGCGGCTGCCCCGGCTCCCACGGCAACTCCCGATCCTGGTTTGCCTGGGTTTCAGCGACTCAAGGCCCTCCAGAATTCAGGGAAAATCGCCGAGGTTCAGGCAGGACTTGCTGCCTGGGTAAATAATAATTCAAGATCCCCTCTGCTGGCTGAAGCCCGGCAACGGCTTGGAACCGTCAACATGGCACTTCTCTTTGATCCGGGTAGCACCAATGTCGTCACCTACAGTGTCGTCAAAGGAGATTCGCTTGCGCGCATCGCCTCAAAGCATCAATCAAATGCCGAATTGATCCAGAAAGCCAACTCCCTTCCCAATATCAATCTCCAGATCGGGGAGCAACTTGTGATTCCGACATTGAAAATTTCACTCGAGATCGACCGTTCCGCCAAGACGCTCACACTGATAAACAATGGTAACTTCGTCAAAGAGTACCCCTTGCTCTCAGTTCCATCTGTCTCCAAAAACTCAACGCTCAACTCCAAGGTCCTCGATAAGGTTGCAAACTTCGGCAACAAGCGCATTGCCTTTGGTGACAAGGCCTACCCACTAAGCGAACGCAGTATACTACTTTTCCAGTCCCCGGCCATTGTCGCACCCGTTCCGGCTCCCGCAGTTGCTGCTCCTCAAAAGCCGCAAGGAACCAATGCTCCGACACCCCTTGTCCCCCCTCCACTACCAGGTGGATATGTGCTTTCGGCAACAGATCTTCTGGAGATATTTCCCCTTATCTCGCGCAACACCCCGGTAACAATCCACTAACAATTTTCAAAAAAAACCTCCCTGCTTTCATGAATCTTCATCCTCTTGATTTCGAACTGCACATCACCGATCTGGAAGGCAAGGTTGCCGAACTTGCTTCCAAGCGCCCCTCGGAGGATCCCCTTCTGATGGCAGCCAGAGAGGATCTGGAGAAAGAAAGGATTACTCTCTACGGCAATCTCACACCTTGGCAACGTGTCCAAATCGCCAGGCACCCAACACGCCCCTACTTTCTGGATTATGTGGCATCTTGTGTGACTGATTTTGTGGAATTACACGGCGACCGTCTTTTCGGCGATGATAAGGCTATGCCTGCGGGCATAGGCTGCATCGGTGGTCATCGTTGCGTGATCATCGGTCAGCAGAAGGGACGGGATGTGAAGGAGAATGTACTCCGTAACTTTGGTAGTCCTCATCCCGAAGGCTACCGCAAGGCACTCCGACTGATGAGAATGGCTGAAAAATTCAGCCTTCCGGTCGTCTGTTTCATCGATACCCCGGGTGCCTATCCGGGAGTTGGAGCCGAGGAACGCCATATTGCTGAGGCGATCGCTGTCAATCTGCGTGAAATGATGATCCTGAAAACTCGTATTATCGCCGTCGTCATCGGTGAGGGAGGGAGTGGAGGCGCGCTTGGCATCGGGGTTGCCGACCGTGTCTTAATGTTGGAAAACGCCTACTACTCCGTTATCTCTCCGGAAGGGTGCGCCGCCATCCTCTGGAAACATCGCAAGCATGCTCCTGAAGCTGCGGAGGCACTGAAATTGACAGCCGATGATCTTCAGGAATTCGGCCTGATCGATGGGGTGATCCCCGAACCGATGGGGGGTGCTCATCGCGATCCCGATGTCATTTTTGCAACTCTTACCCAATCCATCTCCTCTTCAATTGAGAATCTCAAAAAGATTCCTCTCAAGAAACTGCTGGATGAGCGCTACGCCAAATTCCGGGGAATGGGTGTGTTTTCAGAGTGAGTTTTCCTTTCCTCAAGCACTGAGGAAACTGGATCGATCAAGAGAGTCACCTCTCCTCGAGGAGGTTTTTCACGGTAGTAGTCGAGTAATTCGCATGGATTTCCGATCCGGTATTCCTCATGAATTTTTGTCAATTCACGCGCCACGCAAATGCGGCTCTTCGGGGCGATAAGATTCAGGTCCTCCAGAGAGTCGCACAATCGGTGTGGTGACTCGAAGTAGATTGAGGTTCCGGCGAAAGCTGCCGATCTTCTCAGTTCCGACCTTCTCCCCGACCCCGAGGAGGGAAGAAATCCCCAAAAAACAAACGGAACGGGCGGAAATCCGCTCCCGACAAGGGCTGTGAGTACGGCACTTGATCCCGGCAACACCGTGTAAGCAATTCCCTCGCTGAGACAAGCACGAACAAGCCGGAAGCCGGGATCACTCACCGACGGAGTCCCTGCATCGGTGACAAGTGCCAGCTTTTCCCCAGCGTGTAGTCTTCGGATCAGCTCGGCAAGCCGTCGCTGCTCATTGTGCTCATGGAAACTAAGCAGCGGCTTATGAATTGCCAAATGGGAGAGTAACTGCCCAGCCCTCCGCGTATCCTCGGCAATCACAAGATCACATTCCTTCAAGGCCGTGATACCCCTGAGCGTCAGATCCCCAAGATTTCCAATCGGTGTGGCAATGAGGGTCAGGGGAGGCAACTCCGATTCTTTCCCCAACTCTAAATTTTCAGGTTTCAAGTTTGCTTGCTTGGCCGTTGCTTCGCATCCGTTGCATCAGCTTTCAGCTTTGGCTATTACCATCCCTCGGCAACCTTACTGACCAGACTCTCTGCCATCCGTTGAGCTGCAATGGGATAATTCATGTTCTGATTGGTCACAAGATCGGAATTGACCCGGTCGGATTCGGTGAAGAAGGGGGTCGTTCCTGTGGCGCTTCCCTGCTGAAGCACGGCACCCGTCACGCGGTCAATGACCCGGTAATTGACTACAAGCACCAGCTGAAATTCGGAGGTTTGAAGCACATTGTTTGCAAACACCCGCATTGGCTGACGAGTCACTGATGTGATGGTTCCCTGAATGACGGCATCGGCACGATCCGCTGATTCGATCCGATAGGTGCCATCCTGCTGAAACTGCTTCACGACAGCATCGGCTGTCTGAACCTCCACACGGGGAAGAAGGGTTTCATTTTTAAAAGTATTCACCGCGATCGTGCTGACACGGCGCATCGGAGTCGGCTTGATTTCACCCACATGATAGCCACATCCGCCGAGGGGCAGGATGATTGGTAGCAACAAACAGACGACTAAGTTTTTCTTCATGGGGTGGTCGGTGTCTTTTGAACGGGAGGCTCGGCGGGAGGCTCCTGAAGAGGAATTGGTTTTGTATCCCTCATATCCCCTTTCATTTCTGGCCGGGGTGCGGGCAGTTCCTCACCGATGATCTCCTTGCGTGAGGGCCCGTTATAATTTGCCAGGGCCGAACTCTCCACCTGGGCCTGCAGACGACGGCGTTCAGCAAGTCTCCCGCCGGTCTCCGGTCGCTCCTGCCCCACGCGGAGTGCATCCTCGCCATAAAGCGCCTTCAACTCATCAATGCGAGTCTTGGCAGCCGAAGCTTCCTCACTCTGGGGGAAGCGCCTGATCACATCATTGTAATAAATCGAGGCTGCCTTGTAGTCCTTTGAAAAATCATAGAAGCGACCAATCCGGAGAGTGTCTGAAGACTCCTTGGAGATCATTTTCTTCATGTTCACACCTGCCTGCTGCGTTTTTTCACTGTTAGGGTACTGGATAAGGAAATCCTGATAGTTATTCTGAGATTCCTTGAGGGCCGAGAGATCCTGTGATCTGCCCGTCATGCCGAGCCTCTGATAGACATATGCAATCTGGTATTGTGCATCATCACAGGCGGAACTGTTCGGATACTTGTCCAGAAGCTTCTGATAGGCAGCCACCGCTTCCTGAGCCTTTCCCTGCTTCTCCATCGAGAGCCCCAGATTGAACTGGGTGATCGGTGCATGCTTGCTGTAGGGCGAAACCTTGAGAATGGATGTGTACATCTCCTCGGCTTTCTCCATCGAGGAAAATGTAGGGATTCCGAATACCCTGACCCTCGCCCCCTTGAGAAAAGAGTTGGCTATGTTGATCTCCTCGGCAACCGACTCCTCAAATTTCGGTGTCTGCGAATATCTCTGAAGCAGGTATTGATAGGCCTTGAAGGAGGCATCCAAATCCCCCTTTTTCTGTAAAGCTTGGGCCAGTGCAAATTGTGCCTTAGGTGCCTCCGAGCTACTCGGTGCATTGCGGACGATATTTCTATATCCGGCGATCGCCTTTTCATACTCACCCGAATCTGCAAATCCATCGGCTGCAGCAAGCTGGTCTGCGGGTGAAGCAAAGGCAGAGAGATCAGAAGAGGGAAGTTCCCGTTTCACCATCCCCTCTGACTGGGCATGAAGGGTTGTCGGGATCAGCAGCATATAGGCCAGCATCCAGGCAAATATCGCCCCGAGTAGGGGACGAATAGTACGATCGTGTATCATCAGAAAACTAGAACGCTAGGGAAAGAGGCCGTCGATGGTCAAGCAAGGTTCACCTAAAGCCCAACTTCACCGGACTACTTGCTAGTGAAGATGACGGGATCCGGCGCCAGTTCAGGAGCAGATTCATTTGGCTTCCACCTAGCCTGGACAGCAGGATTCAGTTTCGGTGGCATTGTCAACTCCACCTTGCGCTCGGGTATTGGCAACCCTTTCTTTGTTTGGAAGAGAGGATAGGCCAGATACTGCTCATACCCCGGCAAAGTTCTCTTGGGATAGGGGTTCTTAGGAGAGCGTTCCTCGATCTGAAGCCAAGCACTAAACCCGAACTCCGAAGTTGAGGTAAGAGAAAGGGGTTAAGAAGGGCACAAGGGAGGGTTGAAAAGAGATTGGGATCTGAACTTCGGCGAAGTTGGGATTTTCCAGTGTAAGATGGCCTCCAGCAGAGGTTTATGTTTTG
>CAIJRY010000020.1 GCA_903823215.1 uncultured Spartobacteria bacterium | reverse complement strand
ATCTCGTACGATTCCGATGCCTGCATAGTTCTCCATCAATGCTTCCGTATCCCCATCTTGCTGTTTTAGCAGTTTTTCTCATCACCTTCCCTCTCTTTCCGGGACTGTCAGCCTCGGAGCCTGTTCCTGAACAAAGCTTCTACGAACGCATTACCCATCCTGATCGTAAACAAAAAAGCATGTATCAGGGAAAAACCTTCGATGCGGGAGGATCAACATTCAACAAGAGCATGAAGACCGATAGCTACGCAGGAGTGAAGGAATTTCCCTCTAAACCCTTTGCTGCGAAAGTGTTCGACGGAGCAAAAAAAAGCTGGATGGGAAAACTGATCTTCCCCGATAAAAAACTTCCCCAAAATCTTCAGGGGGAGAATCGTGATGCCACAAAGCAATTCGCATCCAAGGATCTTCCTCTCAAGAGCTACGCGGATCTCGACAGAAAAAGCCCCTATGCGACCAAGGAGGATTTTGCAACCCGTCAGATTTCCATTAGGGGAAAGGCACAGGGAAGCATCGATAACGACCAGCACCTTCAGGAGGCTGTCAAAAAGGGACTTTCTGTTGACGATGTCAGGAAACTTCTCAACAAAGCGCCTTAAGGAAGCGCTTATTTAATCCCATGAAGACCGCTGGAAATCAGTTGATGATTTTTGAAGGCGCGAGTGCTGGGCGATACCCGCAGCGGTCTCGCCCGAGCGAGCAACGCCACAAAAATCGACAACTGACTCCAGCCCTTCGGGTTACGGCGATAAAAGGTCGGCGACTGCGTAGGCTTCGCGTTTACAGCCCACTGCGGGGATGCTCACGCGAAGCCGCCTTGTCGGCGACTCCTTCTTGCCGCAACGGTCTCTATGCGATTAAATCAGCGCTTCCTTGACTCTGCTTTTGTTCAGTTTTTCGCAACTCCACCGTTTTACTTATGTCTTATTCCCTTGATCAACTTGCTCCACTTCTCGCCGGTTGTGCTCAGGTCCTGAGCAGGGATGAACTTAAAACCAAGCTTGATCTGGGCCGTCCGCTGCGTGTGAAACTCGGGGTTGATCCCACATCGCCCGACATTCACCTGGGACACACGGTGGGACTGAGCAAGCTCCGGCAGTTTCAGGAGCTGGGCCATGAGGCGATTCTGATTATCGGTGACTTTACCGCGATGATCGGAGATCCGAGCGGCCGCTCCGCCACACGCCCTCATCTCTCCCATGATCAAGTGATGGAGCATGCCAAGAGCTACCAGACACAGGCCTTCAAAATTCTCGACCCTGATAAGACGACGATCCGTTTCAATGGGGAGTGGTTTGAGGCGATGGGATTTGAGGATGTGATCCGTCTGAACAGCCGCGTGACCCTTCAGCAGATGTTTCAGCGGGAGGATTTTCGGGATCGCATGGATCGGGGGCTCCCTGTGAGGGCGCATGAAATCCAGTATCCCATCATGCAGGGATGGGATTCCGTCGTCATCCGTGCCGATGTCGAGCTTGGCGGTACCGATCAGCTCTTCAACATCCTGGTCGGACGCGATCTTCAGCATGAAGAGGGACAGCATCAGCAGGTTGCCATGATGCTGCCGATTCTTACCGGACTCGATGGCACCCAGAAGATGAGTAAGAGTCTCGGCAATGCGGTCGGTGTGGCGGAATCTCCCAGTGAGATGTTTGGCAAGTTGATGAGTATTTCCGACGGGCAAATGGAGGAGTATTACCGTTTGCTTCTTCACGAGAACCTCAACGTAGAACTTCACCCGATGGAGGCGAAAAAATCACTGGCCGAGCGCTTGACAGCCCGTTTTCATTCCGCCGCCGAGGCCCGGCATGCGAGGGAGGAGTTTGAGCTCCGATTTTCCAAGAGAGATCTTGAGTCTGCGGAATTGCCTGCCTACCAACCGATCGGCGAGCTTCCCCATGACATCATTACCCTTGGAGTCGATGCCTTTGATCGTGTGCTGGGTATTAAAAAATCGCGTGGGGATCTCCGTCGTCTTGTCGAGGGGGGAAGCGTCTCATGGCGTGGTGAGAAGATTGCCGATCACAAGGCCATCATTCCAGTCCGTGAGGGTGGTGTGCTCAAGCTCGATCGTAGAAATGCCGTGAGGATCGGATAATGTGGCATTTGGCAATGTGACAATTTCTCCATGAAAGGAGATGGGGCTTGCCCAAGCCTTGTTTGAAATGGCATGGATTCCTGATTGCCATGACGATCAATCTCTTTGGAAAAACCACACCGGAAGGAATTTCTAAGGCCAAACAGGCGGCCTCTGAATCGGTGACCGAACATGAAAGGCATCTTCTGGATGTCTGCTGTCAATCACATGATGAGGCCCTTGCCGTCATGAAAAGCCGCGAGGAGGGGCT
>CAIJRY010000019.1 GCA_903823215.1 uncultured Spartobacteria bacterium | reverse complement strand
GAATCCGAAGCCGTTCCAGAGTCTCCGGCGTACCGCTTCCATCAAGAAGCACACAGGTCGAAGTATGGATGCCTCGCCCTATGCGACCCCTGAGTTGATGGAGCTGCGCAAGGCCGAATCGCTCGGCATTCTCGACAAGCAAAAATGTGGCATTCGGAACATCGACACCCACCTCGATCACCGAAGTCGTCACCAGCACTTGCGTGTTTCCGTTTACAAATCCTTCCATGACGGCACTTTTTTCCTCGGCACTCATACGACCATGAAGGAGTGCGCAGGCATGAGGAGAGAGATGGGATTGCCATGCCGTGATTTCAGATTCAGCGGCCTTGGCTGCGAGTTTCTCCGATTCCTCGATCAGAGGATAGACAATGAAGGCCTGACGACCTCTCTCTAACTCTCCAAGCATATACGCCGTTATTTCAGGAAGCTTGGAGATGGATCTTGCGGCAGTGCGCAGTTTTCCACGTCCAGGGGGGTATTCATCGAGCAGGGATAAATCGAGATCGCCGTAGATTGTCTGTGCAAGCGTCCTGGGAATCGGGGTCGCAGTCATCACCAGAACATCCGGTGCGGACGTTCCCGAGGAAATCCTGCTTCGCTGCATTACGCCAAATTTATGCTGCTCATCGATGACAACGAGGCCGGTATCCTGAAGCACCTCATCCTTGTGAAGTAGTGCATGCGTTCCGATCAATGCCTGTGAGGTCGCTTTTCCCTTTCGTTTTCCTGTCAGCAATTCCACTGAGATGCCGAGAGGTTCCAGCCATTCTCGAAAGTTTCGGAAATGCTGTTCCGCAAGAATGTGGGTGGGGGCCATCAACAGGGCACGATGGCCTGATTCTATGGCAAGTATGATGGCTGCTGCGGCCACGACAGTTTTCCCCGAGCCGACATCCCCCTGAAGCAGTCGGTGCATCCGATGGGTTTGTCGCATGTCGTTGCGGATCGTTGTGATGACCTTGGATTGTGCTCCGGTGAGGGAAAAAGGAAGGGATCTGAGGAATCTCTCCAGCAGAACTCCCTGAGGATTCTTTGCCGTGCCACGGGGTTGTTGGGCTTCCCTGCGGCGTAGAGCTACCAGAGCCTGTACGCCGAGAAGTTCTCTTAGTGCCAGTTCACGACGGGCCGGCTCCAGTTCCTCCTGCTCGATCGGGAAGTGGATGCATTGTATGCACTCACTCCACCGGGATTTTCCTTCCGGCAATGGATCAATCCATTTGGTCCAGTCCGTTTCTGCCAGGGCGCGATGGATCAGTCTGCGGATCACCCGAACGCTGATCCCTTCCCCCGCACGATGAATCGGTACCACACGATCAAGATGAATGCTCTCCCTGTCCTCCTCTGTGACGATTTCAAATTCAGGGTGCTCGATCATCAGGCGTTTACCGCGAATTCTCGGACGCCCATAAGCGATGACCCGAGCTCCGGTGACGACACTTTTCTGAACATGAAAGAGATTGAACCAACGCAGTGTTAAATGACCTCCTAATACGCCTGAATTTTCTTCCAGCTCCGCCTCGAAGCTTCTCATGCGCCCGAAGCGCCTGAAGACTGTTTTTCCGACGGTGCCACTCAGGCAGAGAGCGTGATCGAGATCCCCATCGGGGAAATAATCAAAGCGTCGTCGATCCTCATACCTCCTCGGGTAATGCTCCAAAAGGTCACGCAGGGTTTGGATGCCGAGCTTGCGGAGTGAGGTGAGTTGGGGGCGTGTGATCCAGCCGAGCTGATCCAGCGGAGTTTCAGGATCGTGAGGAGGAATCGAGATGATCGTCTTTGCTTTTTTTGGGACGCGGGATTCCTTTTTTGGAAGTGAGGGAGACATCACTCGGCGGAACGGATGGCAACGATCTGAATCTGCGCTTCATCACGCCCCTGCCATGTATTGCGATTGACCGTGTAGGCGACATCCCAAGGTTGGCTGGGTAGCTGATTGGTGCTGGCATTGAACCAGATGGCATCGCGTCTCCGACAATCGCTCAGGAGTTCGAGTCGAAGGTGCTTTTCCTTCATCACCCGAGGAGTGGAAGCCAGCGTCACTCCCTGCGAGTAGAGCAGGGGTTGGGAGTTGGATGTGCCGAAGGGGGCGAGCTGATCCTGACTCTTGAGCCACTCCTCATCAGCCATGCAGAGATCAAGCTCGGCATCAAGCGTGAGTCTTGGAATCAGATCATCCTGACTGATGAGTTCACGGGTAGCCTGTTCAAAACGAGTTTTCAATCCACTCATGGAGGATTCCTGAATACTCAGCCCGGCAGCCATGTCGTGACCTCCGTATCCATCCAGCACTTCGGAGCACCGGGCGAGTACCTCGACAAGGGGGAGTCCCTCGATGCTGCGACCGCTTCCCTTGCCCATTCCTTGATCATCGAAGCCGATAATAAGGGTGGGCCTGTGCCATCGACGGGCAATGCGTGAGGCAACGATACCGACAACTCCCTGATGCCAACTCCGCTGGCCCAGCACGATACTGGCATCACGTGAAGGATCGAAGTGTGCGGTCACCCATTCTTCAGCCTGAAGAGTGACATCGCGTTCGACAGCCTGCCGTTCCCGATTCTGCTGATCGAGTTGTGCGGCGATCCTTTCAGCTTCGATGTGATCATCCGTGAGCAGTAGGTTGAGAGCTTCCTCAGCACTACCAAGGCGACCTGCTGCATTGATCCTTGGCCCAATCTTGAAGCCGATATCCGACGGAGAGTAGGGGGCATTGGCTCCAGCGACATGGAGCAGGGCGTGAAGGCCGCACCAACGGGAGCGAGCCAGTTGCCTCAGTCCCGCCCTGACAAGGATCCTGTTCTCTTGGATCAGGGGAACAATGTCAGCGACCGTGCCGATGGCAACGAGATCGAGGTATTCCTTAAGATCGCAGCCCGGAACCGGATTTGATTTCTGCATTGCATGGCAGAGTTTGAAGACAATCCCCGCACTACAGAGGTAGTGAAAATTAGTTCCGAGTTTCGGATTCACCAGCGCAGCGCAGTGTGAGGATGCCACATCATCGCCCGGTTCATGATGATCCAGAATCACCAGATCGCAGTGTGCACGCTGTAAAAGAAGTGCTTCGCTACGGGAGTTGGTACCGCAATCGACGGCGATGAGAAGATGGGGTTGATTTTCTGCAAGGCATCTGGAGGCTCCTGCAGCGCTGAGTCCATAGCCTTCGCGCGATCGGTCTGGAATAAAGCAGGAGACTTTGCCTCCAGCGGCACGGAGGAATCGGCAGAGAATCGCCACGGAAGTGATCCCGTCCACATCGTAGTCGCCGTAGAGGGTGATCCGTTCGCCGGAATCGAGGGCTTTCTGTAACCGGTGAACCGCTTTGGAAATATCGGGAATATCCTCTGGAACCCTTAGTGATGCCAACCGGGGATCGAGAAAGAGGGACGCTTCCTCGGGCGAGGAATAGCCGCGGGCCAGCAACAGACCCGCCATGACTTTTGTGATACCCAGTTCTTCGCTCAGTCTTTGTGCCAGCACTGCATCGGGGGTGGCGGGTAGAATCCAGCGTCGGTGCATCATCACAGGGTACCCTTTGCTAAAGCGGGTGGCAATTTCCTGTTTCCATAAAGAAGCCTGCTAATAAAGCGGGCCTGAAGCGAAGTGATCCGCCGCTGGGGATTGCATCACATCCACCCAGATAGGGAGTGCAAGTTCGGCTCCATAGCCACCGCGCATGATGGTTTTTGGACGATCAAACCCGACCCAGACACCGCAGGTGAGTCCCCGCGTGAAACCCAGGAACCAGGCATCCTGAAAATGATCGGTGGTGCCGGTTTTTCCTGCCGCAGGCTTTCTCAGCCCCAAAGCTGCGGCATTGCTTGCGGTACCACGGTTCAGTACTTCGGTGAGCAAGGCGGTCGTTGTTTTGGTGGCTGCGGGATCAAGTACCGGAATCCGACCATGCGTGGCACGGAAGAGAACCGTCCCGTCAGCGTCCGTGACACGCTCGATCAGATGGGGGTGGAGTTTCGTCCCTCCGGTTGCAAGTGCGGTGTAAGAAACCGTGAGATTTCTGAGCGTCGATTCAAACGAGCCGAGACAAATGGAGGGGTAGCGGGGAACATGCTCCGCAAGTCCAAGGCGTTCCATTGTGGAAGCAATGCCACCGAGGCCGGTTTTCAGCCCTACTCTCACGCTCATAGTATTGCGCGAATGAATGAGACCTTCTTTGGCTGGCAGTTCACCCCCAAAGGTTCCGTCGCTGTTCTGCGGGTTGTAGGCCGGTGAGCGGGGGGGGAGTTCCGACTGGTTGATACGGGCATCGCTGATGGGGGTATCCGGCGTGATGACACCCTTGCGCAAGGCCTCCTCATAGACAAACGGCTTTGCGGAGGAGCCGATCTGACGCAACGCCACAAGGGCACGGTTATATTTGCTCTCGGTGAAATTCCGGCCCCCGACGATCGCCGTGATACCTCCGGAATTATTCTCGATGGCAATCAGTGCTCCCTGAAGTGACTCCTGCGCCTCACCATTGTCCAAGTGGTGCTGTTGGCGAAAATCAGGACGGGACTCGACTTCGGAAAGTCGCCGCTCCATTGAATCCTCCGCTGCTTTCTGCAGTCCTGCATCGATGGTGGTATCGATGCGCAAGCCACCGGTATCAATCCTGTCGAGTGCCACGAGCTGCTCAAGCTCGTGCAGGATCGCATCGATCGCCCAACTATTGAGCGGGTTGATCAATTGCGGAGGCTTCGGGGAGATTTTCTCATGCAAGGCCTGCTGATACTGGGCCTCGGTCATGAAGGGGGAATGATCCTCGCGGTCTGAGAGTTCTTTCATCTGGCCCAGGACCACATCGCGCTGTTTCAACGAGGCCTCAAGATTATTGAAGGGAGAGAGTCGTGTGGGAATGCGGATGAGCCCAGCGAGCAGTGCTGCCTGAGAGAGGGTCAATTTGGAAGCAGGGCAGCCAAAATAGGCCTGACTAGCTGCTTCAACGCCGTAGAGGCCCGAACCGAAATAGATCCTGTTCATGTAATTCTCTAGGATTTGTTCTTTGCTGAGTTCCATCTCGAGCCTGAAAGCCATGGCCGCTTCCAGAAACTTCCGATTGAAGGTACGACCTCCCAGCGGGAAAGCATTACGGGCGAGCTGTTGCGTGATCGTGCTGCCACCCTGCTTCATCCCACCCAGGAGAAGATTCCTTGCAATGGCTCGTACAACACCGATCGGATCGACGCCATGATGTTCATAGAATCGTGCATCCTCACGGCTGATGAGGGCATTGACAAAATTGGGTGAGACCTTGGAATAAGGCACAACCAGACGGTTCTCACCTGCCGTCCTGCTGTAGAAGGTACCCGTCCGATCATAAATTGCCGATCTTTGAGGCATCTGTCCTATTGTGGTGAGATCGAAGGTGAGAGCCCAAAGATAGTAAAAAAGTCCCACCAAAGCCCAGAGAAGCAGTGCTGCCAAGCCAAGCTTGATGAGCGCCATAAAGAACGATCCTCTGCGGCGAGGGGGCTTCTTTTTGCGTTGTTTATTGTGTGGTCGAGGCACGATGCTCAGAGACTAACCGTTCCGAGAGATTCATTACTAGATCATGATTGAAATCCAGATTCT
>CAIJRY010000018.1 GCA_903823215.1 uncultured Spartobacteria bacterium | reverse complement strand
GTTCACTCTCAATCGGATCACGCTTTTCGCTCTGATTTTCAGCATAGGCATTCTCGTGGATGACGCCATTGTGGTGGTGGAAAATATTGTCCGGCATTTTCACCTTCCAAAGGCATCCACTCTTTCGCTTAAGGAGGTGGCGGTGGGTGCCGTGGCAGAGGTCGGAAATCCCACGATTCTGGCCACCTTTGCCGTTGTCTTTGCGATACTTCCGATGGCCTTTGTCGGAGGGTTGATGGGACCCTACATGCGTCCGATCCCGGTGGGTGCTAGTGCGGCCATGCTCTTCTCTCTACTGATTGCCTTTATCGTCACTCCGTGGGCATCCGTTAGGGTGCTCCCTTGGTTGCAAGGATTGAAGCGCTTGGAGAGTCATGCAACTTCAGGTGGAGGCGACGAGGACTTCTTCACCCGTCTCTACCGGCGATACATGGGAGCTCTGATCACAAATAAAAAGCGTAGGCTGGAATTTCTGGGTGCCATTTGTCTCCTTCTTCTTGCAGCGATGGCAACCGTGGGTATCGGCTGGGTTAAAGTGAAGATGCTCCCCTTTGATAACAAGAGCGAGTTTCAGGTGATCCTCAATATGCCGGAGGGAAGCTCCTTGGAGCGGACAGCCCAAGCGTGTCGGGAGATCGCGGCGGAGATTGCCCCTGATGCCAATGTCACCGATTACCAGATCTATGCCGGAACGGCCTCCCCATTCAATTTTAACGGGTTGGTCAGGCATTATTTCACCCGGAACGGAGCCAATGTCGCTGACATTCAGGTTAACTTGAAGCCCAAGGATGATCGACGGCTTCAGAGTCACGACATTGCAAAGATTCTTCGTCCCAAGGTGGCTGCTGTTGCTGAAAAATATGGGGCGCGGTGTGCCGTCGCAGAGGTTCCTCCGGGTCCTCCCGTCCTTCAAACTCTCGTCACGGAAGTCTATGGGCCAACCGAGGAGGATCGGCTGAAACTGGCCAATCAAATTATCGCGATCTACAAGAAGACCCCCGGCGTGGTTGATGTCGATTGGTATATTGAATCCGACCAGCCCAAGGTGCGCTTCGTCATCGATAAGGAGAAGGCGGCCCTGCACGGAGTTACTGCCGAGACGATTTCCAGAACCCTGAAACTCGCCGTGGGGGGTGAATCGGTTGATCTGCTCCATATCCCAAAGGAGAAGGAGGATGTGGAGATCGTCCTTCAGCTCCCCCGTTCCCTCCGGACGACTCCCGAAGAGCTTCTCTCATTGCGTGTCCGCAGTGGTGATGCGAACGCACTTCCCGAGCCTGGCAGTTCCACAAACACTCCTTTGGTTCCCCTTCGGGAGTTGGTTCATCTTGAAAGGTCCACTATCGAGAAAAGCATCTACCACAAGAACCTGATGCCTGTGACCTATGTGGTGGGAGATGTGGCCGGCTCCATCGAAAGTCCTGTCTATGCGATTCTGGCGATGAACAAGGAACTGGAGAAACTCGACACACGAAAATTCGGAGGTGATGGCTCAGCCTTGCCAATTTACAATGCCACTCTTCCAGTTTCTGACGCACAACCCGCGATCAAGTGGGATGGTGAGTGGCATATCACCATCGAGGTCTTTCGCGATCTGAGTGCAGCCTTCGGCGTCGTGCTGATCCTGATCTATATCCTCATGGTGGGTTGGTTCCGGTCCTTCCTCACCCCACTCATCGTGATGGCTGCCATTCCGTTTTCGCTGGTAGGGATTCTTCCAGCACATGGACTCATGGGGGCCTTCTTCACGGCCCCGTCGATGATCGGCTTCATGGCAGGCGCAGGCATTGTAATTCGCAACTCCATCATTCTAGTCGATTTCATCGAGCAACGGGTGAGGGAGGGAATGCCGCTCTCAGAGGCGGTCGTTGATGCCGGAGCTGTCAGGTTTCGCCCCATGATGCTGACGGCCATGGCCGTTGTGGTCGGGGGAGCTGTCATCCTCTCGGACCCTATTTTCCAAGGACTCGCAATCTCACTGATGGCGGGTGAGATCGCATCCCTACTCATCAGTCGTATGGC
>CAIJRY010000017.1 GCA_903823215.1 uncultured Spartobacteria bacterium | reverse complement strand
TGAATCCCTGGGGACTGGAGCGGAATATCCGTACCGATGCGGAGGGGCATGATCTCAACAGGTGTTACCAATCTCGGAAGGTTCCGCAGATTGCAGCCCAGTTGGCCGCGATGAAAGGCCGTCGCTATGATCTGGCCATCACGCTGCATGAAGACTACGATGCACGCGGTTTCTACCTCTATGAAATCGCCTCGCAGCGCTTTCACTGGGGCGAAAGTCTCAGTGAGTCTCTCTCGGCCTCCATGTCCCCCGATTCACGGCGATTGATCGATTCGATCAGGGCAAAAAACGGGGTGATACGCCGCAAGGTCAAAAAAGGACTCCTAAAAGGGGATCCCGAGGCGTTTAGGCTGCACTTTCATCATGCCAAACGGACATTCACTTTTGAGACCCCCTCGGAGGATTTCCTTGTACGGAGAGTTGAAATTCACAGAAAATTCTTAGAGATTTCGTTAAATAAGTTACAGTCGGAGTATTATCCAAGGGGCTTTTCAAAATCCATCCACTAGAATTGTGCGCTCTCTCGCTTCCAAACCATCCATTATTCTGATCCTTGCAATGGTTCTGAACCCAGGTGGTCTTCTGGCGGATTCGCTGCTTCTCAAGGATGGAACTGAAATCACGGGAAATATCATCACTGATGGACCCGACTCTGTCCTAGTGGAGTATTTCGTGACGCCCACAATCAAGGAACAAAAAACCTTTCCCCGTGATCGGATCGTCAAGATGGTGAAAATCACCAAAGACGAAAAAGGCTTTCTGGACATGGGGGGCCGCGCCACCCCACCCACTGTTCTGGACACTTCTTTTTATGATCCGCTAGTTGAAAAAAAGATCCCTGATTTCATCAAGGAGTTCCCCTACTCGAGGCATGTTTCAGAATTAAGGGAAGATCTTCGCTCCATGACTGCTGAACGGGAGAGGGTGAGTCATGGAGACAGGAGAATCGATGGTGTTTGGTTCACGGCATCCCAGATAGCCGAGGATCCTTACCAGACCGGTGCTAAAATTCGGTTTTATGTGATCAGGCAACTTCTTCCCAATGATGATCCCGTCGGTGTGCTGAAGGCGTATGAATTGTTTGAAAAAGAATTTCCCGGGTGCGGAACGCTGCCGGATGCCCTGGATCTTGCGTGCAATCAGTTTCCTCTCCTACAGGGGAAAATTTCTTCAGCCAAGGCCAATTTCGGGATTCTCGACAAGCAGAGACAGATGAATCTTTTGGTGGTTCGCGCCGATGAGGCCAAGGAGATCAAGGATGCGATTGAGAAGGAGAATCTTTCGGTCAAGGCATCGATTGCAAATGCAGCAAAGGACGGATCCAAGTTTTTTCCGATCTTTCCAAATAATCAAGAGGCTCTGGATGCGCTTCAGGCTCTTCTAACCGCGGAAAAGGCACGCATGCTTCTCCTGCAGGCGATGCCCATGCGTGAGAGTCTCGGCGCCTCCAAGGAGGCTGTCAGGCTGATTCAGGAAGAAAAATACAAGCAGGCGCAGGAGAAACTCGATGCTGCCGCCAAGTTATGGCCTGCCAACGCCGATGTCGCCACGTTAAGGAAACAGATTG
>CAIJRY010000016.1 GCA_903823215.1 uncultured Spartobacteria bacterium | reverse complement strand
CTCCATGGAGTTATTTGGCCGACGCTGGACTCTGGCGATCGAGAATGCGTCGTGGGAGACAGGTTCGCCGGGTGAGTATGAAAAGCAGTCCGAAATACTTGGGGTGCATTTGAAGGAACCTCTCGTGTTCATCATTTCAACGCTCCCCTCGAATACCAGAAACCGTATGGTCCAAAAGGGTATTCCCTTCATCGTCCCTGGGAATCAGGCATTCCTTCCGAGTTCCCTTGTGGATCTCCGGGAGCACTTTCCAAAACCAAGAGGGAAGGGGCGTAATTTGCTCAGTCCTACAGCTCAACTCGCCTTGCTCTATCATTTGGAATGTCAGCCTTTGAGTGGATTGCCTCTCTGTGACATTGCCCAAAAGCTTGGTTGCTCCGCGATGATGATGAGCAATGTAAAAGACGAATTGGAAGAAACCGGTATCTGTGGAGTAGTACGCACCGGACGCTCGATAGCATTGAAGTTTTCCGCCGAGAAACGTGCCCTTTGGGAGTTAGCCCAGAGCAAACTTAAATCTCCTGTCACGAAGACCCGATGGGTTCATTGGAAAGAGCCGGGGTATCCCGCGCTGCTGGCTGGAATAAGCGCTTTAAGCCGATCGACAATGCTCGCCGACGAGAGGCTTCCAATCTACGCGCTAGGACCAAAGATGCTCGAATCCTGGCTGGAGAACGGTACCTTGATTGGTTGCCCCGATGCAGAACAGGCTACGGCGCAGATCGAAGTCTGGTCTTACGAGCCGAAAATCCTCGGAGATAATGAGAAAGTGGACACACTCTCGCTTTATCTGAGCCTGCGTGACTCCCCCGACGAACGGATCCAGCAACAGCTCGAAACCCTCATCCGGGAGTTTCCATGGTAAGAGGACTTGATCTCTTCCGAGAACGATTCAGAAAATTTGAAGGATCTTTCATACTGATCGGTGGGGCAGCGTGTGATGAATGGTTTTCCTCCGTAGGACTCGAGTTCCGCGCAACCAAAGATCTCGATATCGTTCTGATCATCGAAGCGATTGATCCTGAGTTTGTGGCAACACTTCGGGCTTTCATTGAAGAAGGGGAATATGAAGTTCGCCAGTGCACGGAAGGAACACCTGTCCTCTATCGATTTGCAAAACCAAAACGCGAAGAGTTTCCTTTCATGCTCGAGTTCTTCAGTCGAAAACCATCGGGACTTGATCTTGCCGAAGGGCAGAAGATCGTTCCCTTCCCGACGGACGCAACTTATCGCAGTCTGTCCGCTATTCTTCTCGATGATGATTACTATACTCTGATTCAGCTCCATAGGGATGTGCGTGATGGGATCCCAGTTGCATCGGCAACGGCTCTTATTCCTTTGAAGGCCCGTGCATGGATTGATCTGAATAGGAGCAAGCGGGCTGGTGAGGTAGTCGACTCCAGAGATATTGCGAAGCACAGAAACGATGTGTTCCGACTTGCAGCAACCCTGCCTGGAGAACCTGGGCCTGTGCTGCCAGAGGCCATCATCGCTGATCTTTCGCAGTTCCTTTCAGCCTTTCCTGAGGATTCGCCTGAATGGCCGGCTATACTCTCATCCCTCAAGACAACCATTGGAGACGGCATCCGTCCGGATCTGCTTCGGACGGCTATTCAGACCTTTTTCCGACTCCCGTTATGAAGTCCTTAGCGCTCAAATTCTGCGTCTCAAGGGTTCACCAGCGGCTTGCTTTATAACGGATGACTACAGAACCGCTGATATCTATCAGCGTATCTTGTTCCATGAAACTTCTCCTCACGGCAGATTTACATGGACATTGGAGTTGGTATCAATGGTTGGCCGATCAACAGGTGGATCTCATTGTCATTGCAGGTGATCTCATCGACCAGCTAGGGGTGGATGAGTCGGAAATATTCCTAGCCTCTCACTATCTTGCCAGCTTTCGCTCACTCGTGGCTGTGTCTTCTGGCAACCATGACAATCCCAATATCTGGTTTCCGATTTTAGAGCATGCGGGAGTGCTGACCGACGGTCAGAGCAAATTCTTCGGCAACCTACTCGTGACATCTATTCCGTTTGAAGAAGAGGAAAATGGTTCCAATGACTTTATCTTGCACGAGGCTAAAAAATCAGTGGGGAAATACTCATGGCTCATCATCCATCACGACCCTCCCTGTGGTACTCCTGTCGGTGGCCCTCATGCATCCACCAAAATCTTGCGACAAATCCGCCACTACAAACCCGACTATCTGGTTTCGGGTCATTGGCATGATCAACCGTTCAAAGGGAGCTGGTTTTGTAAGGTAGGACAAACGATTTGCTTCAACGCGGGACAACCCAAAAAAATCATGAATCGGAGGCCGAACAACATCCGGTTCGACACGTCATCGCGTCGTCTTGTTTGGCACAAGACCAGCAGGACCGGGCGATCAACCGTTCGTGCCAAACTCGACTAAATATCTGCAAGATACAAAAAAGCGGCACGGTTTATGAGGCTCACCCGTTCTTCTCAAGTGACATGAAAAACTGGTACAACAACTCAACTCCTGATTATCGCAACTCCAACTGGAAGCGTAATGACTGGTTCAATGGAGGTACCGTTGAGCG
>CAIJRY010000015.1 GCA_903823215.1 uncultured Spartobacteria bacterium | reverse complement strand
CGCATTGGGAAAAAAAACTTCTGCAAGCCGTAAGGGAGCATGCTCACCGGTAAACTCGTCAACCTTCATGCGAAAGCGATCGAGCTTCATCACATGCCGCAGACGGGTGATACGCTGCCCCTGGGTAAAGGGCCAGAGTTTGTCGAATTGTCCCTTGGTAATCCTGATTTCCTGACCGACCACTCCGGGGCCACTTCGATCCCTGGCCGAGAGATAATAGCAGTTTGACTCGCGTCGGACACGAAGCTCCCGTCCACGTTCACGGACGACATACCCCTGCTCGATTTCCACGCCGCGAGCCAGGGCCATTTGTCTGGGTGCTGAGATAAGAAGAAATTTTCTTCTGATGACACCATCAGGTTTCTTCTTCCATCCCCCTTGAATTCCCCTGACTACAGGTGCCGTCACGCTCTCTTCCAGAACGGCGATTTCCGGTTCGAGCTCCTCCATTTCAGATTCAGGAACGATTACAGGTGTGATTTTTTTTCTCTTCGCCATGCTATTTTTTCAGCGTATCGGTTGCTGTCAATATTGACAACTCGCGTGACTGCACCATGATGTCAACCCGCCGTTTTTTCGGCGGAAACGATGGTGGCTGTAGCTCAATGGTAGAGCTCCGGTTTGTGGTACCGGCTGTTGCGGGTTCGAGCCCCGTCAGCCACCCGTTTCCACACTGTTCCAGGCAGGATTCAAAGATTCAAAAACACCTTCTTGTAAAGGAAGCGCTTGCGCCGCGGAACTTCAAAGAGATAGTTGCAGGATGGCAACGACCGAACTTTCCACTGCTCCTGTATCAGGTCTGGCAGAATTGCTCCTGTCCGCTGCTCTGAAAGCAGGCTGTACCGATGCTGCCGCAATCGAAGAGGCACTCGCGCGCGCCCTATTCTCGCAGCAGTCGCTCGTGGGTGCCATCGTTGGAAGCGGAGTGGTTCCCGAAAATGATTTTCTCCGAGAGCTCTCAACGCTCCTCAACATGGAATGGCGTGAAGAGATTGATGTGGCTCCCGCCGCCAATGTCCGATCAAGCTTCCCGGCCCGTCTTGCGCTTGGATTTCAGATTCTGCCCGAAGACAACGACACTCATAAAAAGTCCGGTGAGGACGGGCACGACCACGCCAACGAGCTCCGACTGCTCGTATGGGATCCGTTTGATCATGCCGCCTGGCAGGCGGTAACCCATCATCATCCGGGGCCGGTGCGCCTCGCTATGACCACCCGTCGCCGTCTCACGGAGGCTGTGAAATCGGCCTACGGTGTCGGCGCTGAAACTTTTGAAGAGTTGCTTGAGGATCGTGAGGAGGAGGCGTTTGTCGAGAAGGAAGAGGTCAATGTCCTCGACGGCGAAGATCCCGAGGCCTCGGTGATGAAGTTTGTGAATCAAATCCTGCGGGAGGGCCTGCAACAAGGCGCAACCGATATTCATTTTGAGCCACTCGGGCACGATCTTCGCATCCGCTACCGCATTGACGGAGTCCTCCATGAGGCCCCCGTTCCACCACAAATCCGCATCCTGCAGGATTCCGTCACCTCGCGTCTCAAGATCATGGCCTCGCTCGATATTGCCGAACGCCGACTGCCACAGGATGGACGCATTGCTCTCGAGCACAAGGGCCGACCCATCGATGTCCGTGTGGCCACCATCCCCTGCGTGCACGGGGAAAATGTCAGCCTCAGGTTGCTGGGACAGGAGCACTTTGATTTTGCCCGCCTGGGACTGGAGCCAGCCGTAGAAAAATCAATCCGTTCGCTCATCTCCATCCCCAACGGCATCGTTCTTGTCACCGGCCCCACAGGCTGCGGCAAGAGCACTTCACTCTACACTTTTCTCAGCTCGCTCAATGTGAAGGAACGCCGCATCGTAACCGTCGAGGAACATTACGTGAACGGAGGTTTGGGTAGCGCGATCGCACAACTCTTGGCTCAAACCCGACCAACGCCCATGAAGTTGATCGGAATCGCGGACAGGTTCGCGTCTAATGGACCTTATGATGAACTTCTTGGCACCCAAGGCCTGCTTCCGGAGCAAATCGCCGCAACAGCGAAGGAATTCCTGACCCGGATGAAATAGCATCGACAAGGTACAATATAAGGGTTTGCCCGAGATTGTTTCTCCGGCAAACCCTTAGCTGTTTTCCTACAACTGGCACCTGACATATTGCGATGACATACACTGATACATGAATGGGAAACAAGAAATTGCTTTGTCAAAGTTATCTAAGGCTCCAGTGAAATTGGACGAATTGCTCACTTATGCATTAAAAACCATTGGCCTTGTGTTTGCAGTTGAAAAGATTCTTCTCAAAGAGGTTGAATGTGAAAAAATGTCTATAAATACTTACAAAGTATCCAGTCTTTCTGATATGATAGAATTAGTTATTTTTCTTTTCATGTCGCCTTTGCAATGCAATTCT
>CAIJRY010000014.1 GCA_903823215.1 uncultured Spartobacteria bacterium | reverse complement strand
TATCGAGTCCAGTCACCGCGAAAAGGGCATCGAGATTCTCACGGGGGGTCGATGATCCGACGGCTCTCGGAATACCCTCCTCCTTGAGTGACTGAAGTAATTCTCTTGCGCCGGGCAGAATGACCACACCTTCGATGGCCACAAGCTCCCGGTAGAGCTCCTCTTTACGGTTGGCAAGCTCCCTGATCACTTCAGGATCATGTCCCCAACCGAGTGTCGGAATAATGATTTCATTCTTTTTTCCAAAACCCGCCTTAAAATGTCCCTTGGGAAGAAACAGTCCCCGTTCTTCTGCCAGGAGTTCCCAAGAGCGTTCATGCTGTGAGGAGGAGTCGATGACGACACCATCCCAATCAAAGAGGAGACCCCAAGTATCATTCATGTTTCCACATTAAGGATGATGGACGCCGTTTCGGGCAATTGAATTCATCCTGATCCGGCAGTTGTATTATTTTTTCAAGGATGTTGCGCATACCGCCAACTAGGATAATGGTATGGGCCAGCAATGCTTAAGAATGCCATAAACAGGGGGCTTGCCGTCACATTGGGCATCCTCTTAATACCCTCCTCCCCCAGCCTTTCTGGAAAAGCCCCTTCCCTGGATGCGGAGGCACATCCACCTGATCTCTCGGCAAGCGTTGTAAGGATCGAAGTCGCGATGCAGGAACCCGATTATAGATCTCCGTGGGATGCAGGAAGGATTGAAGGTGGTGTTGGCTCGGGATTTGTTATTTCCGGCAAACGAATCCTTACCAATGCCCATGTGGTCAGTAATGCCCGATTCATCACACTTACAAGGGAAGGGTTGACTCACCCCTACATTGCCCGAGTGCGTTTCATCGCTCACGATTGTGATCTTGCGATACTCAGCGTCGATGATGCCTCATTTTTTGAAGGAACTCATGAGCTCTCGATCGGCGGCGTGCCCCGCATCGAGTCAGCGGTCAGTGTCTATGGATATCCCCTTGGTGGAGAGCGCCTCAGCGTCACTCGGGGAGTGGTGTCGCGGATAGACTTTCAGCCATACTCGCACTCGGCGGTAGATTCCCATTTGGTCATCCAGATCGATGCCGCCATCAATCCCGGCAATAGCGGAGGTCCGGTTCTCCAGAATGGCAAGGTGGTGGGGGTTGCCTTTCAGGGATATTCCGGTGATGTGGCCCAAAATGTCGGTTTTATGATTCCAACGCCGGTGATCAATCGCTTTTTAAAGGACATCTCCAAGGGTTCCTATATTGGGTACACCGACCTATCGCTTTCCTATCGCCCGTTGATCTCCCCTGCATCCCGCAAGGCACTTGGGCTGGAACAGCAGTCTGGTGGTGTGCTGGTCACGGATGTTCAGGAAGCCGGGTCATCAGCTGGATTCATCCACAAAGGAGACATCCTTCTTTCCATAGATGGCCACCCCATTACCAGTGATGCTAGGGTGGAGCTGGAGGGAACCTCCGTGGAAATGGCCGAAGTGGTGGAGCGAAAATTGGCCGGAGACAAGGTGAATTTCGAAGTTCTACGGGAAGGGAAACCCCTTAAAGTCGAATTTTCGCTTCTCGGAACATGGCCGTTTCACATGCAGTCACACGCATACGATCAGAAACCTCGTTATCTGCTACATGGGGGACTGCTCTTCCAGCCTCTGGACAGAAACTTCATGGCAGCAATCGGTGCAGGCGACCTGCGCCTAAGGAGAACATTCGATGATTTCGTGGATCGCCACCTTTATTTGGAACGGCCGGAGTTTGTTGTCCTGAGCCGGGTCTTGGCTGACCCTGTGAATAAGGATTGCGACGGTCTCCATCCCGGAATCGTCGATACCATCAACGGGAAAAAAATACGCTCGCTTGTTGATGCCAAGGCGGCCTTTGAAATACCCGGCAACTATGAT
>CAIJRY010000013.1 GCA_903823215.1 uncultured Spartobacteria bacterium | reverse complement strand
CGCAGGGGTGCTGATGGCCTGGGTTTCCATCCCGATGGCCATCATCCTGGTGATCTTTCCAATGATGATGTATCTCTTTGCCGACAGGATCTTTCCCGAGCAGAAATCGCCTTAGCACTGAAATCTTGCGGAGTTTCTTCTCTCTACGGTTGCTAGAAGTGATAGTCTTTATTGATGCAATCCTTTCCTGGATTTGAACTTGTCGCTCTGAAGGGTGGAGGGCGCAGCATCCGTTCACTGGTTCATGGCGAGACGATGCATATCGGTACCGATCCACGCACGGAGGCATTGGAGCTTCATGTGCGACAGCAGTTTCTGGCAGAGCGTGTGTTAGCATGGAAAGATTGGAGACCATTTGTCATCTGGGACATAGGTCTTGGTCCCGCAGGAAATGCGATCACGGCCATTGAAGAGTTGCGCGGCACGACGGCGCTGGTTGAGATCCACAGTTTTGAGATCTCGACGACTGTTCTGGAATATGCTCTGCAGCACGCCGTGGAACTGGAATATCTGATGGGTTGGGAGGCGGTGATTACCCAACTGCTTACCGTTGGAAGCGCTCAGCCATTGCCCAATATCCGATGGATTTTACACCGCGGCGACTTTACACGAGGAACACATCATGTGCCCGCCCCGTCGGCGATTTTCTTCGATCCCTATTCTCCAGCCCGCAATATTGAAATGTGGAATCTGGAGACTTTTCGATCCATCTGGGAGGTGGTAAGTGCTCCTGAATCACCGGCTTGCATGATGACAAACTACACCCGCTCTACTGCCGTACGTGTGACCATGGCACTGGCTGGCTGGTTCGTGGGAAAAGGAGTGCCGACAGGCGATAAGACGGAGACAACCATTGCGGCCAATCGTCCGGAGTTGTTGGACAAACTTCTCGGCGAAGACTGGATCAGTCGTGTCCGTTCCTCGACTAATGCAGCACCCATCCGCGGCAGGAATGACGAGAAGGGGCCGATTGCAGCCGAGGATTTTGCAGCACTTATGAACCGGCTCCAATTCAGGAATATTAAGTATATTTCAGGACTTCCTCGATTGTCGTAATACCGTCAAAAATGCATCGGAGACCGTCCGCTCGAAGTGTCGCCATGCCGAGTTCCATGGCTTTCTGCCGCAGGACGACACCTGGAGCCCTTTCGTTGATCATCATGCGAATCGGATCTGAGATTTTCAGCAGTTCGTACAGGCCTTTCCGTCCCTTGTAGCCGGTATGATTGCATTCCGTGCACCCTTTGCCGAAATAGAATGTCTTGTCACCGATGTCGTAGGCGGAGAGGCCCAGTTGGGAGAGAATGGCTTCATCGGGTTCGTAGGCCGTTTTGCACTTGGTGCAGATGCGACGCACCAGTCTCTGGGCAAGCACCCCTTCGAGCGATGCCGAAATCATGAAGGGTTCGACACCCATGTCCACGAGCCTTGAGACGGCACCCGTGGAGTCATTGGTATGCAGCGTGGTGAAGACAAGATGACCTGTGAGCGATGCCTGAATGGCAATTTGTGCGGTTTCCAGATCACGGGTTTCCCCGATCATGATGCGATCGGGATCCTGACGAAGGAATGCCCTTAATACCCGGGCGAAGTTCATGCCGATGGCGTCGTTGATAGGCACCTGCATGATCCCGTCAATCTCGTATTCCACGGGATCCTCCGCAGTCAGAAGCTTTGAATCGATCGTATTGATCTTGTTGAGGCAGGCATAAAGGGTGGTTGTTTTGCCCGAACCGGTCGGACCAGTCACAATGAAGATACCGTTCGGTTTCTCGATGACTTCAAGGATGAATTCATAGATATCCTTGGGCATCTGAAGAGTTTCCAGATCAAGTTTGACGGCACTTCTGTCAAGAACGCGGAGCACGACGCTCTCTCCGAACTGGGTGGGCAGGCTGGAAACACGGAGATCGATGGTCTTGCCCGCTACCTGCCTTTGAATGCGACCGTCCTGAGGGACGCGGCGTTCGGCGATGTTCAGATTGGCCAAGACTTTGATGCGGGAGATAACCGGGAGTGCAAGGTGACGAGGAGGGGGCTCCATCTCATAGAGCGCTCCATCAACGCGGTAGCGGATCTTGAACTCTTTTTCAAAGGGTTCGAAATGAATGTCACTTGCCTGGGCCTGAACTGCGCGGTCAAGAATGAGATCGACATACCGGATGATCGGGGTGGCATTCGCCTCGGCAGCAGCAGCGGCAGCATTGAATTCCTGCTCATCGGATGAAACCTCCGTAACCGTCGTGCCGTCGAGTTGTTCGAGCACCTCCTCCATCGAGGTGTCCTCATCGCCGTAGTATTTTTTGATGAGTTCCTGCACCTGCCGTCGCGGTGCGACGACCTGATTGATCTCGCGGTTCAGGGTGAACCGCAGATCGTCGAGTGCCTGGGTATCGAGCGGGTTGGCAAGGGCAACGGTGATGATGTTGGCAGATGCCGTGATCGGGAAAACCTCGTGAAGACGGGCCATGCCCGAAGGAACCAAATGCAGCAGGGTGGGAATGGGTTCGAATGTCGAGAGATCGACGGCGTCAACCCCCAGTTCGGCTGCCAACGCCTGGGCAAATGTCTCTGGAGAGATGATCCCCTGATCCGCCATGATGTCATCAATGGAATGACCACTGTTGATGGCCTCGTTGAGGAGTTCATCGGCAGTGGCTTCGTCAAGAAGTCCCGAGCGTTTGAAAATATCGATGACCTGATGGGGATTCATGGTAGGAAAGGGCGGTTAATGGTCATCCCCCATCGTGCTGGAGATGACTTCCTCTGCGGTGGTCATGCCGGCAAGCACCTTGCGGATGCCATCCTCGCGCAGGGTACGCATTCCAAGTTCACGGGTTCGGTGGCGTAGCTGAAGCGTGGTGGCGTTATGATTGATCATTTGGCGGATTTCATCATCGGCCACCATGATTTCAAAAATTCCCAATCGTCCGCGAAAGCCTTTTCCCCTGCACTTTTCACATCCCACCGGACGCATCGGGGTCGCCTTGGCTATCTGCGAAGGATCCAGATTAAGCGAGCGGGCTTCATATTCCGAAAGTTCCGTTGGCTCCTTACAGTTAGAGCAGAGCCTGCGGACAAGCCTCTGCGCCATGACGGCGCGAACTGCGCTGGAAACCAGGAAAGGAGGAACCCCGATATCGACAAGACGGGCGACTGCGCCGGGAGCATCGTTGGTGTGAAGCGTGGAGAGAACCAGATGTCCGGTAAGCGAGGCATTGATGGCGATACTCGCGGTTTCCTTGTCTCGAATTTCGCCCAACATGATGATGTTGGGCGCCTGTCTCAACATGGCTCGCAGGGCTGCCGGAAAGGTCATGCCTGTTTCATTGTTAACCTGCACCTGATTGATGCCGTTCATCTGGTATTCGACCGGCTCTTCCACGGTGATGATTTTCCGATCCGGCCTGTTCATGTAGTTAAGGCAGGCGTAAAGTGTCGTGGTTTTTCCAGAACCCGTTGGACCGGTAACCAGAATGATACCATCTGGGAGTGCAACAAGCCTTTCAAAGGAAGCCTGATCGTCACTCAGGAAGCCGAGTTCAGGAAGTCCCAGCATCAGGGAGGATTTGTCCAGGATACGCATGACGATGCTTTCACCATGAACGGTTGGGACGGTAGAAACACGAAGATCGACTACCTTGTCCCCGACCTTCATCTGAATACGCCCGTCCTGGGGAATCCGCTTTTCGGCTATGCTCATCGAGCCGGTCATGATCTTGAGGCGGCTGATGATGGCTCCCTGGAGCTTCTTTGGCGGACTTTTGATTTCCTGAAGACTTCCGTCAATCCGAAGTCTGACACGCAGGCTCTTTTCAAGGGGCTCGATATGAATATCACTCGCCCGGTTGTTCTGTGCCTCGATAAGCAGGCTGGAGACCAGTCGGATGATGGGAGCCGTATCCCCATCATCACTTTCCTCTTCTTCCGCTTCAGTCGTGATGCCAATGATGCCTTCCAGCTCTGCTGGGTAGAGGCGATCGATTTTCTCGGCAATCTGCGCGGGAGTCGCACAGACAAACTCCACGGGACGCTTGAGGAGGAACCCAAGGCTGTCGAATGCCTCGAAATCCATGGGGTCAGCGATGGCCAGCACCAGCGATCCGTCCGCTTCATGAACGGGAACGGTCTTGTATCGCCGTGCCGTCTCGGTGGAAATCATCCGGATGAGATCGGGATTCGGGGTGATCTTCGAGAGATCCACAAAATCCATCCCGTTCTGTGAGGCAAGGGTGCGCGAAATGTTTTCACTGCTGACGATCCCTTCACGGATAAGGGTGTCGACCATGTTGACACCGCCGGTTCTTGTCATCACATCCTCAGCCTGTGTCTGGGTTAGGAGACCGACATCCTTGAGGATCTCGATCACATAGTCGTCGTTGGCTGGCATTATCCGGTGGAGGAGGGTAAATTGGAAAGAAGGTGATAGTTCCTTATCCTTGTTGAGAATGTCAACTGAGTGCTGATGAAAGGAAGTGATTTATTCGGAGCTTTCCAATTTCATTCAATTAGCAGTAATATCAGGGTTTTTCGCAATGTCACGCTATCGCACTATCTTGATTTTTGGAGCACCCGGAAGCGGCAAGGGAACTCAGGGCAAAACGCTCGGTAAGCTGCCGGGATTTTATCATTGTGCATGCGGCGATGTTTTTCGTTCCTTGGACACAGCCACGGAATTGGGGTCGGCTTTTTTGGAATACTCCAGTAAAGGTCTTCTCGTTCCCGATGAAATGACGGTGAGGCTCTGGCATGAATCGATCCGTAAGACGGTTGAATCAGGAAAATTCAAGCCCGAGCGTGATTATCTGATTCTGGATGGAATTCCCCGCAATGTAGCCCAGGCGATCCTCATGGAGGAGCTGATTGAAGTGAAACGGATCTTTCATCTCTCATGCCCCGACCGCGACAAGCTTGTGGCACGCCTGAAAAAACGCGCCCTTCGCGACAACCGGCTTGACGATGCCAACGAAGAGGTTATCCGTAGCCGATTGGCGACCTATGACGCAGAGTCCAAACCTATGCTCCAGCATTACTCGGGTGTGAGGAGACACGACATTGATGCATCCATGACTCCCTTGGAAGTCATTCATGAAATCATCAAGGGTCTGTTGGAGGAGAGTGGCGCCCCTGCGCACTCATAAATAATTCCATGAGCCAGTTTGAGCATTTCCGTGCCTCATCGCTCTATTGCCAGAAGTGTGCCAAGGCAATGCCGGTGCGCGAATCTTTGCTTCTGGTTCTGCCGGACAAGGAAATTTATGATTATCTCTGCACAGGATGTGCTTCCTCGGTTGGTCAGCGAGAGGTGAGTGTCGGTGAACTCATGATGGCTCGCGCTGCTGGACCACAGCGCAAGGGCGGGGTGCGGCGTTCTCGGCTGGGGATCTGATCCATGCGTATCCTCTTTGCCGGTACAGGGGACATCGGTATTCCCTCGCTTCGTTTTCTTGTGGAAAATCATACCCTGATCGGGGTGTTAAGCCAGCCGGATCGTCCAGCCGGACGGCATAGGGAACTGAAATCTCCCGCCATCAAGGAAGCTCTCCTTCACATGGATCCGGATATACCTCTTCTTCAGCCCGAATCTCCGCGACTTCCAGGGGTTGCTGAATGGATCGAGGCTCTTCGTCCCGAAGTGATGGTCACAATGGCTTATGGACGCATCTTGCCCCGCGAGCTGTTGGAGTCACCCTCTCTGGCTTGCCTGAATATCCATGCATCGCTCCTACCCAGACATCGTGGTGCAGCTCCGATTCAGGCAGCGATTGCCTCCGGGGACAAGGAGAGTGGCATCACCATCATGTATATGGCCGAAGGGCTTGATACGGGGGATGTGCTCCTGGAGAATAAACTTACACTGCGACGCCGTGAAACGGCGGGATCCTTAGCTGAAAGGCTTTCCCAATTGGCTCCACTTGCGTTGAAAGAATCGCTTGATCTGCTTGCGCAGGGTAAGGCGCCGCGCATCCCACAGGATCACAAGCTTGCAACGGTGACTGGAAAAATAACCAGAGCGGATTGCCTGCTCGACTGGAATCGTCCAGCCCGCGAACTGGAACGCAAGATCCGCTCGCTTCAACCCCGCCCGGCAGCGGTGGCCATGCTCCCTTTGGTAATGGGAGGAACGATAGCGATCAAGATTCATTCGGCGATCGTAGCCCGTCAAGCCAACGGAAAGCCCGGAACAATTCTCCGGTCGGATTCCCGGGGCCT
>CAIJRY010000012.1 GCA_903823215.1 uncultured Spartobacteria bacterium | reverse complement strand
CTGATTTACCGGCATGATCTGACTCCTTACCTCATCGCTTGCCCCATGCAGGGAAATGGCCAGTCTGATCTGGAGGGGTTGATCTGCCAGTTCCCGGATACGAGGCACGAGCCCGCTGGTGGAGACGGTCATTTTACGCGCTCCCAGTCCCACTCCCCAAGGTGCGTTCAGGATGGTGATGGCCTTGATAAAATTGGCGTAATTAGCCATCGGCTCCCCCATCCCCATGAAAACAAGATTGTTGATCCGCTCACCCGAGACCCGCTCCGCAATCAAAACCTGCGAAACAATTTCATCCGGCGTAAGGTGTCGCTTCCATCCGTCAAGCCCACTGGCGCAGAATTTACAGCCATAGGCACAGCCGACCTGTGAGGAGATGCAGAGCGTACGACGATCCGATTCCTCTCCATAGAGGGCGGGAGATGCAGGAATCAGCACGGTCTCGATCAGTTCATGATCATGAAGCTTCAGCAAAAACTTCTGTGTCGTATCCTTTGAACCGCTGACTTGAACAACTTCCGGCAGACGGATCGGGTGTTGCGCCTCCAGCTTGGTTCTCAGTGCCGCAGGGAGATTCGTCATACCTGACCAGGAGGCCACGCGTTTATCCCTGTGGTAACTCCAATCCATGATCTGCTTTGCACGGTAGGCAGGCTCTCCCATCTCGCGCAGACCCGATTCCAGCTCATCCAGAGAGAGCGCATGGAGTGGTCTTGGTGAAATGCCGGGAATCATGAAAACAGCATCGTAAACATCTCTCCGATGAAATGGGAGAAATTCATTGCTCTTTAGTGGAAAATAGCTAGGGTTTCCGACTCTTCTGCCGTCGCTAAAAAGGGCCACGCCAAGGCTGGTTGAATGCTCATTCATTCACGCCACCCTGTAGAAGTTATCAATAATAACATGACAACAACAATCGCTGAACTTCAGCAACTCATCGCCGCCTCGGTCAAAAACTACCGCGAAGGCAGCATCGTAAAAGGGCACGTCCTTGAAAAACGCCCCAAGGAATTCCTCATCGACATCGGCTACAAGTCTGAGGGGGTCATCTCCGCCTCGGAGTTTGACGACCCGGATGAAGTTCATGTGGGTGACGAGGTCGAGGTTCTCCTCGAACGCCTCGAAAACGATCAGGGAATGGTCGTCCTCTCCAAACTCAAGGCCGCACAGCGCCAGAATTGGGAGAAAATCGTCAAGCTTTTCGAAGCCGAGGGTATCATCAAGGGCCGCGTCAAGGCGGTCGTCAAGGGTGGCCTTACGGTTAATGTCGGCGTGGAGGCCTTCCTCCCCGCTTCCCAGGTCGATATCAATCCTCCGAAGGATCTTCAGCAATTTGTCGGCAATATTTACGACTTCAAGATCGTGAAGCTCAATGAGGACAGGAAAAATGTCGTCCTCAGCCGCCGCGAACTCATCGAGGCCGAGCGCAGCGAGCGCCGCCAGCAGTTTCTCGGAACTGTCAGTGCCGGAGACAAGGTCGAAGGAACAGTCAAGAACATCACCGATTTCGGAGCCTTCCTTGATCTCGATGGTATCGATGGACTTCTCCACATCACCGACATGTCATGGGCACGGCTCACTCATCCGAGCGAGGCTGTCAAACCCGGTGATCGTCTCACCGTTGTCGTGCTTGAAATCAACAAAGACAAGGAACGCATCTCCCTTGGACTCAAGCAACTTCAGTCCAATCCCTGGGACCGGATCGAAGATCGCTTCCCGATCGGCAAAAAAGTCGCTGGCAAGATCACCAACCTCATGCCCTACGGTGCCTTTGTGCAGATCGAGGATGGTATCGAGGGACTCATCCATGTTTCCGAACTCTCTTGGACCAAGCGCATTGTCCGTCCGTCGGATGTCCTCACCCTCGGTCAGGACATCGAGGCCGTCGTCCTTGGAGTCAACAAAGAGGATCAGAAGATCTCCCTTGGCGTGCGTCAACTCGAGCCCAACCCATGGGACGAGATCGAACAGCGCTATATCATTGGCAAGCAAGTCAAGGGTCAGGTTCGTAACATGACCGCCTACGGTGCCTTTGTGGAACTGGAAGAGGGCATCGACGGCATGGTGCATGTCTCCGACCTCAGCTGGACCAAGAAGATCAACCACCCGAGCGAAGTCCTCAAGAAGGGCGACGAGATCGAGGCTGTGGTCATCGACATCGACAAGGCCAACCAGCGCATCAGTCTTGGCGTCAAGCAGATCGAGACCGATCCATGGAAGGAAATCGAAGGCAAATTCAAGGTGGGCGATGTCGTCAAAGGCACAGTCTCCAAGATTGCCAACTTCGGTGCCTTCATCGAACTCCCCGGCGACATCGACGGACTCGTCCACATCTCCCAGATCAGCGAAGATCG
>CAIJRY010000011.1 GCA_903823215.1 uncultured Spartobacteria bacterium | reverse complement strand
TCAGGTGACCCGTGATCTGGGGCGTTTATCGAAAAATGAAGCACTGCCCGCCTGCATCCTGACTCCGAAGGGAAAGCTTTGTGCCCCGTTGCTGATCCGTTATGCAGGGGATGATCTGCTTGTGGAAGCCGATCCTATTCTCGAAGGGAGCCTTCTTGCTCGACTTGAACGATACATCGTCTCGGATGATGTCACCCTTAGTATCGAGTCTCCCGGTGAAGGGGAGACTGTTCATGTCTTTGGAATGATTGCTTCTGATGAAAAATGGAAGGAACAAGGGGGCATCCTGGTTTCCCGCATGGGAGTTCCCGGTTGGGATGTTGGAAAGACTTTGATGGATACAAATCAAAGTCTCAAACTACTTGATCTCCAAGTGGTCGAGGCATTGCGTATCGAACGCGGTATTCCGAGCTGGGGCAGTGAGTTAAGCGAAGAGACTCTTCCACCCGAGGTCGGACTGGATCGCACACATATCGACTATGATCGGGGGTGTTATCCCGGACAGGAGACCATCTCACGGCTCAGAAGCATTGGACGCGTGCGCCGCTTGCTGCATACGCTTCACTCCCTACCGGGAAGCCCACTTTATGCGGGTATGCATATTATCGACGAGGAGAAGAAGGAGATAGGAACGATCATCAGCGCCGCCGAACAATTTGATACCGGTGCAGGGGTTGCTCTCGCCATACTTCCCCGAGAAAAATCGGACACTCTTTTCGCCCGCCTTCCCTTGACCGATGCCACGACTCCACTCAGCATTATGGAAATATACGGCTCATGAATCACCGATTCCTTTTTTCCGCGCTCCTAATTGTTTCTGTACTTTTTTCCGGGTGTGCCACCCCCCCGCCTACCGCTGGAACCGGACCGCAAACGGCGGTGATGCTTGTGAAAGTTCGCAAGGAGAAGAAACCGCAACGTATCGTGATCGAACTCCGTGAGGATGCAGCTCCACAAACAGTGGCCAATTTTAATGCACTTGTACGCCGCCACTATTATGACGGGATGAGTTTTCATCGCCTCTTTGCCCATCGTCTTGTGCAGACCGGTGATCCCAAAAGCCGACACGGCGAGAGCGACCACTCTGGAACGGGTGGTCCTGGTTATACGATCCCGAGTGAGATCCGCCTGAAGGTCGACGCAGGATCAGTGGCAGCTGCAAGACTACCTGATGGGATCAATCCGACACGGGCATCCAATGGAAGTCAGTTTTTCATTGCCATCACGCCAATGCCCGAACTCAACGGTCAATACACTGTTTTTGGCAAAGTGACTGAAGGACTCGATGTGCTCGACGCCATCAGTGAAATCCCTGTGGATAGCAATGACTTTCCAGTGGAAAAAGTCGTAATCCAGTCGATTAGAATCCAGTAGTTAGAATATTTTTGCTGTCTCAGAGTGCATAGACTTCCCCCGATCTTCTGGATTCTGTTGAGATCCGATCAGTCGGAAAAATTACCCGCCTGCTCCTGCTGGAGCCGCAAAATCAAATCTCCATTATTTCACCATGCATGAGGTTTCCATCATGCAGGATATGCTGCAACTGGCCGAAGAAAACCTTCGTAAATCTGGTTGTACTGAGATTCGACGCATCAGCCTTCGCGTGGGACTACTTTCCGGTGTGGTACCCGAGGCGCTTTCGTTCGCCTTCGATGTGCTCAAGTCTGGAACTTCTGCAGCTAATGCCACACTCGAGATTGAATCTTCGCCATCGCTCTTTTCCTGTGGGGCGTGTGGGACGGAATCGTGGTATGAATCTCTGCGATTCGAATGCCCGGAATGCCATGGTATTTTGATTCTTCAGAAGGGCGGAACCGATTTGGAATTGACTCAGATGGAAGTTTCATCAACCGATTAACTATTATGTGCGACGATTGCGGCTGCGGGGACCCCAAGCCATTCAAGATTATTCCGATGCAGGGGAAACCTATTAAAAAATTTCAGATAGCTGCTCCTGCTCATGAACACGAGCATGTTGATGCCGAGGGAAACCGCTACACTCATTCTCATCATGAACAGCACTCCCATGGGG
>CAIJRY010000010.1 GCA_903823215.1 uncultured Spartobacteria bacterium | reverse complement strand
GCATTTGATGACCAAAAAAATATTACTTTAGGGGGATGGACGAATTCCGATGGGAGCAGTCAAAGTTATCAAGCTATTAGGGGAACGGTAACAAGCTACTCCGTTCAATCCGTCCCCGAACCTTCGACCTACGCCCTCTTCGGTTTTAGTGCGCTGGCTCTAGTAATTGCAGCAAGGCGTAGACGAACTGCTTAGTCACAACACTGAGACTCGAAGACCATGAAAAAAACTATTCTTGCACTTGTCATTGCGGCAGGGCTCACCTCATTCACTGGGAGTGCGAAGGCTGATGTACGGCTTGTTGCAAACGCCGGCAGTTTTGCCGGCAACGGAACGATCTGCGAATACACCACATTTGGAAGCAACATTAACGCTTCATTAATCAAATAACTTTATGAGATCAATAATAGCACTCCGACTGCTGCTGGGGATGGCGGCTATCTCAGCAGGTCCAGCGTTCGGCCAGGTCAGTTATGTAACCAGTTATAACACTGATCAGATTTTTCGTGTCGAGAATGGTTCTTCCGCCTCCTTTGGGACAGGCCTTACCGCTCCTACAGGTCTTGCGCTGGATGCCTCTGGAAATCTTTATGTAGCCGATTATGCTGGGAGCTCAGAGGGTATATGGAAGGTAACTCCAGATGGAACAACATCTTTGTTTTCCGTTGCAAGTCGTCCTTTTGCGCTGGCTTTTGACAGTCTCGGTAATCTTTATTCTACAAGCCAAGGCGGTCGCATTTACAAATACTCAACAACGGGCTCATCTACATTAGTTGCATCTACTAGACAAAACATAGCTGGAGGGATTGCAATAGATTCTGCGGATAATATCTACATTGCAAATTACTCAGCTGGCAGTATTCAAACCGTGTCATCGAACGGAACTATAAGTGATTTTGTTACTGGCTTAGGTAACCCAGTGGATTTGGTTATAAGCTCAAACGGCAACCTCTTTGTCTCCTTGACCTCGATTGGCACGGTTTTAAAGATCACGCCGGGAGGAGTCGTTACGACTGAAGTCTCCGGCCTGAGTCAACCTCAAGGCTTAGATATAGATGCCTTTAACAACATTTACGTTTCAGATTCTTCAGGAATCATAAAGAGATCACCAGAAGGTGCATCCTCACAAATTTGGTCGGGGTCGGTCAATGGACTCGGCCTTGCTGTCAGTGCAGTCCCCGAACCCTCGACCTATGCCCTCTTTGGCCTTGGTGCGCTGGTGCTGGTGATTGCTGCGAGGCGGAGAGCTTTTTGAAATTAGTAAGGCCCTAGAACATTAACCCACCCCAGACTATGAAAACCAAAACACCTCTCCTGGCCGTTTTTCGACTCGGCCTGCCACTCGTTCTTACTGTGATTTCCGGGAATGCGATCCACGCGGCTGATCTTTATGTTGGAAGCAATTCCGCCAATGTGACCACAGACATCACCTCCGGGACCAACAGCTATTCCAACACCATAGTCGGCTTTACCCCATCTGCCACCAACAACACCTTGGATGTCTCCGGCGGCACGACGCTGCTCAGCAACTCAGCCAGCCTTTATGTGGGCAGCGGTGGCGCCGGGAATCTCCTGACTGTATCTGGTGGGGGGACTGTCAGAGATTCCAACGCAGTGATCGGTTCCAGTATTACGGCTTCCAACAATTCTGTCTTTGTGAGTGGAAGTGGCTCCACATGGACCAATAGCGGCACCCTCACGATCGGCAATGGCGGCAGTGAAAACCTCCTCAATATTTCCTCCGGTGGCACCGTGAGAAACACCACGGCAATCATCGGATATACGACCAACTCCTCCAATAACGCAGTCACTGTCAGTGGCTCCGGCTCATCTTGGAGCAATAACGGGATTACAATCGGCAGTGCAGGCAGCTTCAACAGGCTGGTGGTCAACACTGCTGCGGTAGTAACAAGTTCCGGAACAGTCACCCTCGGAAGCCAAAGCAACTCCATTTACAACTCCCTCCAGATCAGTGACAGCAGTACTCACTTTAATGCTAATGCTATTACCGTGGGCGGCAACGGATCCCTGAATTCTCTAACCCTCGAAAATGGAGCTCTTGCCGTTCTCTCGGGATCTCTCCAATTGGGAGCTACCAGCACATCCTCCAACAATGCAGCCATTGTTACCGGTTCCGGCACAGTCTTGGATGCCGGTGGTGTCATTGTCGGACAGAGCGGCAGCTCCAACAGCCTGACGGTTTCAAGTGGCGGTCACATCAATAATTCCACCACCAGTGTGATAGGAAACCTCTCTACCTCATCCAATAACCTCCTCTTGGTCACAGGCTCGGGGTCGCAGTTGAATGACAGCAGTTTCCTTACTGTCGGCTATCAGGGAGCAGGAACCCTCACTGTTGCCAACGGGGGTGCGGTAACAGCCAGTGCTATCTTTATTGCCTCCCAGTCGGGATCAACCGGCACTTTAAATCTCGGTGTCTTTGGAGGTAGCGATACGGCCGGGACACTCGGTTCATCCACGATCACCTTCGGTAGCGGATCGGGTGCGATCAACTTCAACCAGAGCGATACGGCCACGATCTCCAATAAGATCACCGGTACTGGTACCGTAAGTCAGCTTGGCTCCGGCACGACCGTCCTTACCTCATCAAATACCTATTCAGGAACAACGGTTGTCAGCGCAGGACGACTCGTCATTGCCTCCACAGGAGCACTGGGTAGCGGCTCCTCTAATGCCGTAAACTCAGGGGGCACTCTTGAAAACCATGGTTTCATCGCCGGAGCGACTACATTGAATAACGGAGGCACTCTAGCCGGTAACGGGGGTTCGTTCGGAGCCCTCACGATCAAAGCAGGATCGTTTCTGAACTGGAATGTGAATAGCTTCACCAATACCGCTGGCGTTGGATGGGATCAGCTAAGTGCCACCAATATCGACCTCACCAACCTGAGTTCCTCCGGAAAGCTCACCATCCAGATTGCGGGGACCTCCGGCATTGGTAACGGCGGCAGTCTCTACACCTTCAACTTTCTCTACGGAGGAACAGTCAGCGGGTTCGATACCAACAATATTATCATCGACGCCTCGGCCCTCACGCTTGACTCCTCCCTGACCGGTGGAACCTGGGCTATCACGGAAACAGGCACCAGCGGAGCAAACACACTCAACCTGACCTATACAACCGCAGTCCCCGAGCCCTCGACCTACGCACTCTTTGGACTCGGCGCGTTAGTGCTCATGATTGCTACTCGCAGGAAGGTCGTTTAAGCAACACTTTCGGACGCCTAAATTCTCTGTAAAGTTAACGAGGGGGAGCAGTGATCCGAGCCCCCTGATTTGGGGGGTATTCAGAAGTGCGCATGATGAGCATTCTCAAAGGCATTAAAATCTCAAAAAGCGTATGCGCATGTTACCTGTCACTCTGCTTGTTGGGGCACTTTTTTGGTGGGGTGTCTATTCCTTGGCCATCTATTCCTGGCACCACCTGAAGTAACCCCTATTCAAGGAATCTTCCTCAAGAAAAAGGGCATAAGCTCCGTAACCCCGATGCGGTGCTGTTGCATGGATAAGCAGCAGGTTCCGGGTTGCCTGTTCATTGACATCATGATGTTTTTTAAATATGACTTGATGCATGAGGACGACCATTTCCATTTCCGATGCGTTACTCGATTTGGCAAAACGGAAGTCAAGGGAGGAGAAGTTGACCTTGGGGCAGGTGATTGAGGAGGCCTTGCGTGCTTCCCTCGCGGTTCGCACAAAATCCCCTCCCAAAAGCAAGCGTCCGACGCTGATCACATTCGGAGGTTCCGGCCTGAGGGAGGGAGTGGATTTGAGTTCCTCGGCCAGTCTCTTGGATGTCATGGAGTCTTAGGGTATCGCTACAATGAGGCTTCTCGATGTCAATATTCTGGTTCAGGCCCATCGGTTGGAGAGCGAACGGCATCAGGAAATCAAGGAGTGGCTGGAGTCCTCACTTGATGAACCGGAAGGGGTTGCTGTTTCTGATCTGGTCTTAAGCGGGACTCTGCGTGTCATTACTCATCCCAAAGTTTTCAAGCAACCAACCCCTCTGCCGATCGCGCTTGATTTTATCGGGTCTTTTCGGAGTCTGGCAAATGTCAGGATCGTGGCACCGGGTGACAGGCACTGGCAGCTCTTTGTCGGACTCTGTCGCAGGGTGGAGGCCCGAGGCAATCTGATACCCGATGCCTACCATGCAGCCCTGGCAATGGAAACGGGATGTGATTGGGTGACTCTGGATCGCGGTTTTGCGCGGTTCCCCGGCTTAAAGTTGCTTCACCCGCTGGATTGAACTTTCAGACAGGCTCTTAGAGTATTTTTCCAAGAAGGAAGGGCAGAAGCTCGGCAATCGGAATGCGGCGTTGCTGCATGGAGTCGCGTTCGCGCAGGGTGACTGTCTCTTTGAATTCCGGTTTCTCCTCCCCGAGGGTGTCGAAGTCGATGGTGACGCCAAAAGGGGTTCCCGCTTCGTCCTGACGACGGTAACGGCGGCCGATTGCCCCTGTCTCGTCATAGAAGACGGCCATGTGAGGGCGGAGCAGGGCCACGATCTCGCGGGCCTTGGCCACCAGCTCGGGCTTGTTCTTGAGCAGGGGAAAGATGCCGACCTTGATCGGGGCGATGCGGGGATGGAAATGCAGCACGGTACGCGTCTCGCTCTTCCCTTTTTCGTCGGTGACAACCTCTTCCTCGAAGGAAGATGAGAGGATCGCGAGTGCCAGTCGATCAAGCCCTGCCGAGGGTTCGATGACGTGGGGTATGTACAGACCCTTGAAGAGTTTCTCACAGAAGGCGGTGGTCTCCTCAATCGTCGTGTCGGGATTAAAGCGTTCCGAGTGTGCTTTCTGGATGAAGGCGACTTTCTGCTCCGGGGTCAGCTGATCACAGGCGGCTTTGAGTTCCTCGTCAAAATACTCAAGCTGCTTGCCCGAGTGGGTCTGGTGTTGGGTGAGGTCGAAGGAGCCACGGGCGGCGATACCCTCCAACTCCTCGGTACCGAAGGGAAACTTGAAGAGGATGTCCACGCAGGCCCGCGCATAGTGGGCGAGATCCGCTTTGGTCTGCCAGATTTCTCCGAGGGACTCCTGACCCAGACCGATGCCGGCGTAGTAGGCGATGCGCTCTGCATACCAGTAGCGGTGCCACAGCTCCCATCCCCAGTTGGGTTGTGGGACGCTGAGATCGGCACCTTCACTCCAAGTAGCCACAGAGCCATGAATGAGCTGCACGGCCTCATCGGGCTTGATAAAGAACTCCAGCTCCATCTGCTCGAATTCACGGGAGCGGAAGGTAAAGTTCTTGGGCGTCACTTCGTTGCGGAAGGCTTTGCCGATCTGGGCAATACCGAAGGGAACCTTCACACGCGAAGAGTCGCAGACATTCTTGAACTGGGCAAAGATCGCCTGAGCCGTCTCGGGACGCAGATAGGCAATATCATCCTCCGTGGCTGTCGGCCCGATGTAGGTCTTGAGCATCAAGTTGAAGGGACGGGCCTCGTTGAGCAACCCTCCGGTCTCGGGATGAAACTCGATTGAGTCCGTGACGGCATCGATCCGTTCCTCATTAAGCAACTCGATCTCTTCGGGCTTGCCTGCGGCGGATCCGGCATTCTGGACCAGAAGTTGGCGGACCCGTTTACGGAAACTCTCGATATGTTCACCTTGTTTCATCAGTAAAGTGATCTCTCGATCGACTCTCCAGTTGTTAGGAGCTTTGGCTCCGCTGAAACGCATCACCGACCCGCTCTGTGGCTCCACATGATCGGCGCGGACTCGCTTGTTGGTGATCGTGCACTCACGCATCAGGTCGGCGAAGGTGTCGACATGGCCGCTCGCCTTCCAGATGGAGGGATGCATGATGATGGTGGCATCCAGACCAACGACATCCTCGCGATCACGAGTCATGGTGCGCCACCATGTGTCGCGCAGGTTCCGCTTCAACTCGGCTCCCAACGGACCGTAGTCCCAGAAGCCGCCGATCCCACCATAGATTTCAGAGGACTGGAAAATAAAGCCGCGCCGCTTGGCAAGGCTGACGATTTTCTCCATGCGTGATTCGGAATCTGGTGTCTTGGACATTGGGGAAAGAGTGGGAAGGTTGGAAAGTGGAAAAGTATGAAAGTTAAAGGTCGAAGAAGCTCAAGTGGGCGGGAAGCATAAAAACTTTTCCACATTCCCACCTTTTACCCGCACACTATTTTAGAATGTCTCGCCGTTGATGGTGACGCCACCGGTTTTGCTCCAGATGACACTTCCCGGAACATCCTTGATAGATGCCTTCAGCTCCTTGAGCTTGTTGAGTTGATCGAGTGCTGAATCCGACACTTTACTGGCATTCGTCGATGCCTTACTAGCGGTTGAAACTTCCAAATCGAAGATTTTCTGCTCGATGAACTCACCCTTCCTTGAGGCGACTACATCATAGGGTGCGAGCAAGGTACCATCCTTAAGTGCCGAGCGGATGGCTGCACGGAGTTTGATCGGATCGAGGGAACGGGTCGATGCGTCAAGTTGCAGTTCGCTGAGACGGATGCGATTGGCACCAACCCCACCCACCGGGGGTAGCCCTTGCGTCAGAAGTTCGTAATGGTAGAGGGCACATTTTCCGAAAGAGCCATCCTGATTCAACGATTTCAGCACCAGAATGGAGAAGTCATCGACTCGGCTGATCCAGCCGTCAAACTCCAGATAGCCTCCACCCGGCTTCTGAAACTCCACTTTATAATGATCAGGAGGTTGGGGGGTAATTATTGCAGAGAACTGGTGGCCCGCTTTGTCCTGAGTGGACCATTGACCTAGAACCCAAGTGTCGATGTTTTGCATCGGGCCGGAGGGAGCGCTGTCGTAGAGGCACCCTGAAAGGGACAGAAGTGCCGAAAGGAGCGTGGGGAGGGCAAGGGATCTATTCAAGAAAGGCATTATGAAATCAGGGATGTGCGGATGGATCAGATCTTAGTATCGGATGGGATCACTCCGTTCTTAGGCACCACGACGATTCCGTCGCGGATATAGTATCCGGGGCCTTCGGAGTTTTCCTCCTTCTCATGCGCGGAGATCACAACGCGGTCGCCGATCCTTGCGTTCTTGTCGATGATGGCGTCCTCAATGAGGCAATCCCTTCCGATGCCTATCGGAATTGAGTCGGCAGGCGGTCCACCTTTGTCGCTTTCGTAGTAATCGGCTCCCATGACGATCGTGTTGCGGAGCTTCGAGCCGGCATTGATAATGCTGCGGATGCCGATGACGCAGCGATCCAACTGAGCGGAACGGATGTGGCAGCCGTCAGAGATCATTGCCCGGTTGATAATCGTCTCCTCCACGACGCTCGCGGGCAGAAAGCGCGACTGCGTATAAATGGGGGCTCCGGGAGCGTAGAAGTTGTATTGCGGATGGGGATCGCAGAGATTGAGATTGGCATCAAAGAAGGAACGGATTGTGCCGATGTCCTCCCAATAGCCACGATGGATGTAGGCCTGCACATTGCGGGTGCCGATGGTGGAGGGAATGATGTGCTTGCCAAAATCCGGTTGATTGTTGTCGAGGCATTCCTCGAGAACCCTGCGATTGAAGACATAAATGCCCATGGAGGCCAGAAACAGCTCCTGATGATCGGGTTCGTTGAGTGTGCGGAGAAGTTCGGGCTTCATGCGAAGTTCCTCGAGAATGACGGGATCTGAGGGCTTTTCCACAAAGCGGGTGATCTGACGCATGGCATCGGTTTCCATGATACCGAAGGATAGCGCCGCCTCGCGATTGACGGGGATACAGGCGATGGTCAGTTCTGCGCCGCCGCTGATATGCTGCTGGATGATGTCCCGGTAATCCATGCGGTAGAGCTGATCACCTGAAAGGATGATGAAATACTCATGATCCTCGTCGAGAAAGGTACGGAGGTTCTGACGGACCGCGTCCGCGGTGCCCTGATACCAGGTTGAGCCCTCCGGGGTCTGCTGGGCGGCGAGAATCTCGACCATGCTCGGGCTGAAGTTGTCAAACTTGTAGCTGGCATTGATGTGGCGGTGGAGCGAGGTGCTGTTGAACTGTGTCAGCACATAGATGCTGCGGATGCCGGAGTTCAGACAGTTGCTGATGGGGATGTCCACCAGACGGTATTTTCCACCGATCGGCACAGCGGGCTTGGCCCGGTCCTTGGTGAGAGGGAAAAGACGGGTTCCGGCACCTCCGCCCATGATGATGGAAAGAGTGCGCGCAGTTGGGGGGATGACCTGTTTGTTGGGCATGGTTTGTAAAACAGTTGGTTTATGCATCTTGCGAAGAGTCGTGCAGTTTGTCAGGCTCTTAAATCATTATGTGTGGAATTGTAGGATATGTCGGTCGTTCCGAAGCGGTGCCCATCCTTCTGGAGGGACTCAAGCGCCTGGAATATCGGGGCTACGACTCAGCGGGCGTCGCCACGATCGAAGAGGGCTGCATCACGCTTCGCAAAGAAGTGGGTCGGATCGATGATCTTCGCAAGGCAATTGGACAGCATCCGGTCGGGGGTACCACGGGGATCAGCCACACCCGTTGGGCGACTCACGGGAAGGTGACGCAGGAAAATGCGCACCCCCACTTCGACCGATCCGGCAAGATGGCACTGGTTCACAATGGAGTCATTGAAAACTACGCCTCACTACGGGCTCAGCTCGAGGAAGAAGGACACCAGTTCATTTCCCAGACCGACACTGAAGTGCTGGCCCACTTGGTGGGAAGATCCTTTGATCGCTCTGCAGAGCGGACACAAGGTGCACTCATCAAAGCGCTTCGTGAGGCGCTTCAACAGGTTACCGGCACCTACGGGATTGCTATCGTCCATGCGGAGTTCCCTGGCCTCATCATCGGGGCACGCCGGGGCAGTCCCCTGGTACTTGGGATTGGAAAAGGGGAACATTTTCTCGCCAGTGATGTCAGTGCCATTGTCGGCCACACCCGTGATGTGGTTTATCTGAACGACTATGAAATCGCGGTGCTGACGCGAGACGGTTTCACCCTCTCAACTGTCGAGGGGAATGGGGCTGATTATGATGTCACCACGGTTGAAATGAGCGATGAGGATGTCAACAAGGGTGAATATCCCCATTTTATGCTCAAGGAAATCCATGAGCAGGTGCGCAGCGTCACCGATGCACTGCGTGGACGCCTTGCTCCTGAAGAAGCCACTGCAAAATTGGGCGGACTCAATATGTCCAATGCCGAGTTGCGCGATGTAGAACGAGTCATCCTCACAGGCTGCGGCACGGCATTTCACGCAGCCATGATCGGTGAGTATGCGATTGAGACGCTCGCGCAGGTGCCGACAGAGTGCGAATTTGCCAGCGAGTTCCGTTATCGCAATCTTCCGATGACTAAGGACACCCTCGTTTTTGTTCTTAGCCAGAGCGGGGAAACCGCTGATACCCTTGCCGCACTCCGGGAGAGCAAGCGCAAGGGGCACCGCACTCTCGGCATCTGCAATAATGTAGCCAGCACCATTGCCAGGGAAAGTGACGGCGGAGTCTATATGCACGCGGGACCGGAGATCGGTGTGGCTGCGACCAAATCATTCACTTCGCAGGTCACCGTCCTGATCCTGATCGCCTTGCTGTTGGGACGCATTCGCAACCTTTCCAGCTCTGATGGAAGCCGAATCATCGCCGAGTTGGAAGCGCTTCCTGGCAAGATCGATCAGGTGCTACAGATGGAGCACGAAATCGCTGCCATTGCACGACGATACGCCCAGGCCAAAGTCATGCTCTTCATGGGCCGCCAATACAACTATCCCGTGGCTTTGGAGGGGGCGCTCAAACTCAAGGAAATCAGCTACATTGCCGCAAGCGGCTATGCCAGTGCCGAACTCAAGCATGGTGTGATCGCCCTGGTCAATCCGGAGACTCCCTCGATCTTCATCGCCCCCCATGACGCCCTGTTTCATAAAAATCTCAGTAATATTGAAGAGGTCAAAGCCCGTGGCGGTCCCGTCATCGGGATCGGCACACAAGGGAAGGGAGCTGAGCTGTCGCTCGTCTGTGACGATATCATTCTCATTCCCGATGCACCCGAGTATTTGACCCCAATACTGGCATCGATTGCGCTCCAGTTCTTTGCTTATCATATCGCGGTGGAGCTCGGCTGTGATGTGGATAAGCCTAGGAATCTGGCCAAATCCGTCACAGTAGAGTAGGGGACACAGGGATTTTCGCGCCCCGCTGCGTTCCGCTGCGCTCGCAGTATAAGATATACAGCTTCGCTTGCAGGCCTTGCGGGGCATCGAAACTTCCTGCACCGGGAGGCAAAAAGGCTATTAGGCTGTAGACTTTTAGACTGTTAGGTCAGAGAGAATTTATGGAGGGCTCACGAAGCTTTGGATGCCTGTCCTATCTCATTGCAGGGTTAATCAATTACCTCTGTAATTTGAATTGCAAAATAAAAGGTGGATAGGTCATAGGGTTGGGAATGTAGGACTTAAGCCGAACCTCTACACTATCGCCTCTTCTTTGACCGGGAACATTTTCAAGAGGTCCGTCCTCGATACAAATCAATCTAGATTGGGGAGCGTTTTGCCCATCTTTAGAAACGAGAAACAATCGTTGGTCATTAATTTTCCACTCCACTTCGGTTGTAGAAGCATCTCTTTTTAAATCATAATAAATATAGATTTTAATACTAGGATCAGTTTTAAGCTTTACCTCTGCACGCTCATTTTCAATGCCTCTGGTTGCAAAATTTTCAACGGTCCCAGTCATGTTGAACAATTTGTTGTTTAAACCTTTAAGTACAAGCTGGGGATATATTTTGAGAATTTCTCCTAATTCAGCCGCTTGAACTGGATTTTTATTTAAAACACGATCGACAATCTCCTGGGGAGTAGGTGGTCGAGGAGTTGGGCTAGGAGCAGGAGCAAGCAGACTAAAAGTTTGGCTGGAAGTAGAAATAGGAAAAGCCCAAGGGAAAAATCGATGAAGTAAATTGATAATGAAGTTCTTCAGGGTGTTTTTTATTCGTTGGTACCAAGACTCTGAAATATTAGTTTGCGATGTGATTGCATTGGAATCGGTATTATTGGAGGGAGCTGAGGGAGTAGTAGAAAGTTGTGAAGACGTTTCAGAAATGTCAGTTTGAGGAGAAGAAGATGCTGCGGAATGAGAAGAGGAGGGTGAAGGCGCGGAGAGTCCTCGTGCTCTAAGTGCTGCTTGATTCGCAGCAAGTTGATTCAATTGTTCTTGTGCTAAATACTCGGCTTCTGCTGAGGGGTTATATCCATACTTAACTCCAATAGCTGGAGGTAATTTTTTGAATTTAAGCTTCACAACACCGTCGGGATACGCAATGAGCAAGGCAGTGACTCCCTTTGG
>CAIJRY010000009.1 GCA_903823215.1 uncultured Spartobacteria bacterium | reverse complement strand
TTGATCAAAAAAATCAACGCTGATAAATTCGAGATTGTCACTCCTTCGATCAGCATCCTGGCAGAGCCGCCCGTAGCCGTTATTGATGCGAATGTGGACAAGCACAAGACTCGCAAGCAGGCGACAGCCTATCTTGAATATCTCTACAGTCCCGAGGGACAGGAGATCATTGGGAAAAATTTCTATCGGCCGATTGATCCCTCAATAGGTGCAAAATACGCCGATCTCTTCAAACCTCTTCAGCTCTCTACAGTAGCCGACTTTGGTGGCTGGGGTGATGCCCAGAAAACGCATTTTGCAGATAACGGAAGCTTTGACCAGATCATCAACTCCCTTAAGAAATAACAATAAACAAACCGCCTTTATGAGCATCTATCACAACATCACAGCGACAGTCGGTCGCACGCCCCTAATCAAACTTAACCGTATCTCAAACGGAGTTGATGCGACAATCGCTGTGAAAGGTGAATTTTTCAATCCGCTTGGCAGCGTCAAGGATCGGATCGGTGCGGCTATGATCGATGCCGCCGAAAAGGAAGGTCTGATCACACCCACGACCACAATCATCGAACCGACAAGCGGAAACACAGGCATTGCCCTGGCTTTTGTAGCAGCAGCCAGGGGGTATAAACTCATCCTCACCATGCCCGAGAGCATGAGTCTCGAACGCCGAACTCTTTTAGCCTTACTTGGTGCAAAACTTGTCCTTACTCCGGCAGCGGAAGGAATGAAGGGTGCCATCGCCAGAGCGGAACAACTACGCTCCGAAATCTCAGATTCTTGGGTGCCTCAGCAGTTTAATAACCCTGCCAATCCAGCCATCCATCGGGCCACTACGGCTGAGGAAATCTGGACCGACACGGATGGTCGCATTGATCTCCTCGTTTCCGCTGTCGGGACAGGAGGAACGATCACCGGAGTCAGTGAAGTGATCAAGGGAAGAAAGAAGGACTTCAAGGCAATCGCCGTCGAACCCAAAGATTCCCCAGTCATCACTCAGACCCGAAACGGCGAACCTGTCAAACCGGGGCCTCATAAGATTCAGGGCACCGGGGCCGGCTTTGTCCCCAAGAACCTCAATCTCGACATCGTTGATTCGGTGATCACCGTCAGTAATGAAGATGCCATCATCACGGCCCGTCGTCTCGCCAAGGAAGAAGGTATCCTTGCAGGGATCTCCACCGGCGCAAATGTCTGGGCCGCACTACAAGCGGCAGCATTGCCTGAAAACAAAGGTAAACTGATCGTGACGATCGGCTGCTCCACAGGAGAACGATATCTCAGCACGGCACTTGCGGACGAGGCGCGCCAAAGTACTTCTTAGAGTGTTGGTATCATCCGAAACAGCGATTGGGATATATGGTCTCTCCTTCGCCTCGCCGTCCGGGAACCATCAAGAGCTTACGCTCTTCGGAAATCGGACGAGTTCAATACTTCGTTATGGGGATCAACTTGCAGGGCGCAGTCGCTACATCACGCGGCAGCATGTTCTGGCGCCGGATGGAAGGCACCTCCTACGCTATCGCTGGGCGGATCCTCACGGATCACAAGCCTATCGGGTAGGTGTCTTTGCGGGGATTCATGGTGATGAGCAATCCGGAGTCATCGCCGCGATACAACTGCTGCAACATCTGGAATGGCACCCTCTCATTGCCGAGTTCTACGAACTCACTATCTATCCGATCTGCAATCCGTGGGGATTCGAAAACGGGAGACGAGAAGGGGGCTCGGGAAAAGATCTCAACCGTTGCTTCTGGCTCAACCATGAAGAGCCGGAAGTACAATTACTGGAACAGGATCTGCGTGCCAAACAGTTCGATGGCATTATTGCGCTGCATACAGATGACACCAGTGAGGGTATCTACGGGTATGTGAGGGGTAGCACGCTGACCCGTCATCTCCTCGAACCAGCCCTTCAGGCTGCATCCCGTGTGATTCCACGCGATATCCGGTCCAGCATCGACTCACATCCGGCAAACGACTCAATGATTTTCGGAGGTTATCAGGGCATCCTCGGCGCACCCGAAGATCAGCATCCCCAGCCATTCTCCATTGTCTTTGAGACGCCCCATCATCCCCCGCTTGGGAAACAGGTTGAAGCGCATCTTGTGGCGATCGGAGAAATCCTCAGTCGTTACCGAAAAATTAACTCGGAAGGAAGAGACATTTAGGGAAGCGCTGATTATAAGATTCTCTCTCTTCTCCTTCATCATGTCCAAGAAGCGCCATATCCTCCCCGGATTTAATCTAAGCCTCGGATGGAGCGTGACCTGGCTCTCCATGATCGTGCTTTTGCCCTTGGCGGCTTTGATCGGTAAAACTGCTTCTGGAGGGTGGGGTCACTTTTGGGAGACGGTCACTGATCCACAAGTGGTGGCTTCGTATCGCATCAGCTTTGGTATCTCACTCATTGCCGCGCTGATCAATGGAGTATTCGGACTAATGGCCGCCTGGATCTTCGCCCGTTACCAGTTTCCTGGTCGTCGCTTCATGGAAGCGGCGACGGATCTTCCCTTTGCCCTTCCGACAGCCGTCGCCGGCATCGCCCTGACAGCTCTCTACTCTCCAAACGAATGGATCGGCAAATGGCTTGAACCACTCGGGATTAAAATTGCCTTCACTCCGATCGGCATCCTGCTCGCCATGATCTTTATCGGATTCCCCTTCGTGGTACGTTCGGTGCAACCGGTCATCAGCGAACTCTCCGTGGATGTCGAGGAAGCCGCCGCCTGCCTGGGTGCAACTCGCTGGCAGACACTGAAGTCTGTTGTCTTCCCCACCCTAGTGCCTTCGCTTCTCACGGGGGTCATCATGGCCTACGGACGAGCTGTTGGAGAATACGGCTCCATCGTCTTCATCTCTGGAAACATTCCCTTCAAAACGGAGATCACACCGCTGATGATCGTCCACAAACTCGAGCAGTATGATTATACGGGAGCGGCAGCGATCGGATTCACCATGCTGGTTGCTTCATTGCTCATCGTATGCGCCGGCAATTTTCTCCAATCATGGGGAAATCGATTCCGCGAACGCACCTAAGGAAGCGCTGAGCCATGGCCAGTTTCATTGATCTTCATCATCCTCCCGGCAGTGATCGTCGTGCAGACCGCATGGTTCGGTCCACCTCGGAGCCTCTTTGGTTACGACGCCTGCTCATTGGCATCGTGCTCGCGTTTTTCGTGCTCTTTCTAGCCCTGCCCTTGATTGTCATCTTTCAGGGAGCGCTGGAGAAGGGCTTCGGATATTTTCTGCACAACTTCACAGACCACGACATCCTTCACTCCATGCTGGTAACTTTGATCGTCGCCCTGATCACCGTTCCTGCCAATGCTCTCTTCGGAATTGCTGCGGCATGGGCCATCACCCGCTTCCGATTCCGCGGACGACAACTGCTTCTGGCGCTTATTGATCTGCCACTCTGGGTGTCTCCTGTCATAGGAGGTCTGGTCTATGTCCTTCTCTATGGGCGACGCGGATACTTCGGTCCATGGCTCCAGGCCCATGATATCAGGATCATCTTCGCCATGCCCGGTATCGTCTTGGCTACCACCTTTGTCACTTTTCCATTTGTTGCTCGCAGCCTGATACCCCTGATGCAGGCTCAGGGCTGCGAGGAGGAAGAGGCGGCATTGACCCTTGGTGCCAGCGGCTTCGAGATCCTGCGACGGATCACCCTTCCCAAGATCCGTTGGGGTTTTTTCTACGGACTGATTCTCTGCAATGCCAGGGCGATGGGTGAATTCGGGGCAGTAAGTGTCGTCTCGGCCAAGATCAGTGGAAAAACCAACACCATGCCACTCGAAATCGAACGCCTCTACAACGACTACCTCTTTGCCTCGGCATTTACCGTTGCTGCAGCCTTGTCCCTACTCTCCCTGATCACACTCCTTCTCAAGACAATTGCAGAATGGCAAAACACCCGCCAGCTTGAAGCCGGGCGCCGCGCACTTCTTGAAAGCTCCATCGACACCATCCCGTCCAAAGCAAACGCATGAGCATCGAAATCACAGCCCTTTCCAAAAGTTTCGGGGATTTTCCAGCTGTCAACAATGTGAATCTGAAGGTCGAAACCGGTGAGATGGTTGCCTTTCTTGGACCGAGCGGTTCAGGGAAGACAACCCTTCTGCGCATCATTGCCGGACTGGAGTTTGCCGACAGCGGGAACATCTTTTTTTCCGGTGAAGATGTCAGCGAAAAAAGCGCCAATGAACGTAAGGCCGGTTTTGTCTTTCAAAGCTATGCCCTCTTCAATCATATGACGATTTTTGAAAATATCGCCTTTGGCCTGCGTGTGGTTCCACGCAACAAGCGTCTCTCCAAGCAAGAGATCCGCGAGTGTGTGTTATCTCTCTTGGACACAATCCAGCTCTCAGGATTGGAAAATCGATTCCCTGTACAACTGTCCGGAGGTCAGAGACAGAGGGTTGCTTTTGCCAGGGCACTGGCGGTCAAACCTCGGGTGCTTTTGCTGGATGAGCCGTTTGGTGCTCTGGATGCCAAAGTCCGCAGGGAACTACGTGCATGGCTCTCGGAATTCCATAACAAGACCCAACTCACCAGCCTCTTTGTCACCCACGATCAGGAAGAAGCGTTTGAAGTCGCAAACCGTGTGGTGATCATTCACAACGGCACCATTCAGCAGATAGGCTACCCGGACGAGGTTCGTTCAAAACCCGCCAATAGCTTTATTCATGATTTTCTGGCCTTGGATATCTAGAGCCTTCACCTTTTCTATCGCTTCGTCGGGATCGTCACCTCTCTGCGACTGATCATCTCATGGGAAGACTTGAGTCGTTGCAGGATTTCCTCACGCCTCACCGGCTTGCTTAGATAGTCATCCATGCCTGAATCAATGCATCGCTCCCGATCTCCCTGGAGAGCGTTTGCAGTCATGGCGATCATGCGAGGCCGACTCTCCTTGTCATAAATCCGGCACACCTCCCGTGCCACAGAAAGCCCATCCATCTCAGGCATCTGAATATCAAGCAGAATCACATCGTAATCCCGCTGCCTGAGAGCTTCCAGAACTTCCAAGCCATTGGCCACGGTATCCGGGCGGTATCCCATGCGTTTCAAGATTAGATTGGCCACTCTTTGATTCACGACATTGTCCTCGGCAAGCAGGATTTTCAGGGGATAAAGCTCACCTGTCTTACTCTCATCGTTTTCCATCGGATTTTCAGAAACCTTTTTCACCGACCCCAGCAAGATCTGCTGCACTGAATCAAGAAGGGACTGCGCCTTGACCGGCTTGACCAGTAATTTTGTATTTCCTGTATCGACGGAGTTCGGCACAACACCCATGGAGGTCATCAGAATCACGGGAAGTTCCCTGACTGGTCCAGATTCACGAATCCTACCCACCAGTTCCATTCCATTCATTCCTGGCATTTTATAATCCGTGAGGATGAGGTCTATGGGATCTCCTCGTTCAATCCAACTCCAGGCCTCCTCCCCTGAAGAGGCACACCGCACATGGGATCCCCACTGCTCGATCTGCATTTTGAGAATATGCCGGTTTGTATCATTGTCATCGACCACAAGGATGCGGCGACCGTCCATCGTCCCGTTCTGTGTATGGATCATCATGCGACCGGGGGATTCGGCGATTGTGATCGGAATTTCGAACTCAAATGTGGATCCCCTGCCCACTTCGCTCTCAACCCAAATGCGCCCCCCCATCAACTCGATCAACCGTTGGGAAATCGCCAGTCCCAGTCCCGTACCTCCATACTTGCGGGTAGTAGAAGCATCCACCTGAGTGAAGGACTGAAAAAGCCTGCTCCTCGATTCCTTGGAAATCCCCACCCCACTGTCCCGTACCGCTACATGGAGAAGCGGTCTTCCATCTCCAGTTGCATGGGCAGGCTTGAGGTCACAGGTGATAAAAATCTCGCCCCGTTCCGTGAATTTTAATCCGTTGGAAAGAAGATTGACCAGAACCTGCCTGAGGCGGGTGATGTCCCCCAGAAATGCCGATGGCACGGAAGGGTCGATCCAATAGATCAAATCCAGTTTCTTCTCCGATGCCAACGAAGCGACCAGATCGAGTGAGGATTCGACACACTCCCGCCAGTCAACGATCGAGGATTCAAATTCCATATGACCGGATTCGATTTTTGAAAAATCAAGGATATCATTGATCAACACCAGTAATTGTTCCCCGCTTTGCCGGATAATATCGATGAACTCCCGTTGATCCTTCTGGATCGGCATATCCAGCAACAAGCCCGTCATGCCAATAATGGCATTCATCGGGGTGCGGATTTCATGGCT
>CAIJRY010000008.1 GCA_903823215.1 uncultured Spartobacteria bacterium | reverse complement strand
CGGGATCATTATTCTGATTTTGGCAATACTTGGTGCCCATTTCATCAGCGTGCGCTCACCGAAGCAGAGTGAAATACCAAGAAAGGAGCTTCCCGTGCAGGTGCCAACACCAGTTTCGACTCCATCTCCAACCCCTCTTCCTGTAGCCAGTCCCGAGCCATCTCCCTCAGCGATTCCATCTGCATCACCTTCAGCAACGCCGACACCCATTCAGGCGGTGACGCCAGTACCCTCTCCGACTCCATCAAGTAAATCTGGCGAGGCAACACCAAAGCCGCGTTCATTTAAGAAAGAGTGGTGAGGTGACATTTTGCCATGCCCCCTCCGTCTTTCCTTCAATCCAAGACGAAGTTCTTCCTGCGCCTCAAACAACAGCTAACCAACTAGGTTTGGAAAACAGGGGATAACGACTCAACTCTCTCTCCACAATGGAGGGAATGAATACCTCTGCGATCAGGTTTCCTCAACCTGAAAAGTACCTCCTTAGTCCTTTGAGAAAGGGTGCAGGAGGTTATTTTGTCGTCAACTCACCATCCTGAGATTCGGGAGATTCCTTGTTCTCAGCTTTGGCTCTTTTCTTTTCTTCCTTTTTACGCTTTTTCTCCATTTCTTTTCTGCGCTTCTCGAAGCCGTAGTTAATTTTGACCATAGTTAATAATGCGTTGGGTTAGATGTCGCCATTGAGCCATCCGGTGAATTGCTCATCGAGCCGGGAGAGCATTGCTGCCACATTCCGATCCACATTGGTGAATTGAGCCCATTTTAGAATGTCCTTGGACTTTCCCGAGCCTTCGATTTCCAAAATGAAGTCCTCAACCAGATCCAGTTGAGAGGTGTACTTGCTACGCAGGTGTTCTTTGCAAAGCTCGGCAGTCTGATTCTGGCGGTTTTTTGTACCTAGGCCCATTTCTAGAATAGTAGCACTGGATTTTCGCCAGTGCTGGAAAACTTTTGGGATGATAGGGGAGGCGCAGACAATACTTGGTCAGTGTATGGGGCTTAAGACGCTGGTGCGAATGAATTCAGCGGGCAATAACACCCCTCGTGGGAACCGGAGGGTTTTATCCGCTTTTTCTCATCAGGGAGATGATGCGATCTTCGCTTTGAAGGATGAGATGTGGTGACGGATATTGGCTGTTGGTGCCGTCAGCGCGGCGGATTGCCAGGATAATGGAGAGGCCCTTGACTCCCTCGATGAATGTCGCCAGCGGTTGACCGATGAGATGACTCCCTTTCTCGACAATGGTCTCTTCGATTCCGACACCAAGTTCGGCCAGATCGTTCTTAAGGAAGGTGGTGTCATCATCGAGCACACCCAGGAGAGATGGCCGGATGATGCGGTGGGCAATCTGTAATCCGCCCGCCATGGCTGGAAGAATGATTTCATTGGCGCCCGCCTGTTTTAGTTTTTTCTCCGTGGCGGGGTTTTCGGCCCTCGCAATGATGCGCAGTGCCGGGTTCATGTTGCGCGCGGTGAGGGTGATGAAGACATTGACCATGTCATTGGGCAGAACGGCCGCCAGTGTCCGGGCGTTTGAGATGCGCGCCTTGTTCAGTGTCTCCTCGTCCCCTGCATCGCCCTCCATGGTCAGGTAGTCAAGATGTTCTGATAGTTCGATGCGGGCTGCGTCGCGATCCAGGATGAGAAACGGCATATCCGCCTTTTTCAGCTCTCTTGCGATGGTTTGTCCGATGCGACCGAAGCCGCAGATGATCGTGTGATTTTTGATTTCGTCCATGTTCTTGATTTTTTTGTGATCGGCAAAAGCTTTTTGAAATCCCTTTTCGGTGATGATGCGAAGGATGGAGCCAATGACATACAATGTGGTGACCTGTCCCGCAACGATGGTCAGTCCTGTGATGACGCGCAATGCGGTGGTGTGGCAGGGCTGCACCTCCTCATAGCCAACGGTGAAAATCGTGATGATCACCATGTACAGGGAATCGCTGAAACACCATCCCTGGGACCAGTAAGCGAGCGAGGCGATGGCTACGACACCCGAGAAGAGACCGGTGCAGATAAGCATCTGCACGCCGAGTTTGCGTATATTCGATGGAGAGCCGCTTCCAGACACGGCGACAAGCTATGTCAGAGTCCCCTTCTCTTGCCAAGCGCAGTACCCCAGAATCAACGATTCCCCGGGGTTCTAATTTTCCGGTGTTTTTTTGGAAATGGTTCAGGACGGCCCTCAGTTCGTTCGTGCGGAGCGGTTTGGCAAGAATCTCATCCATGCCCGCCTCGACACACGCTGTGCGACTCTTGGTCATGACATTGGCGGTCAGGGCGCAGATATAGGTGCGGGAGCGTGTGGGATTTTCCATTTCCCTCCGGCGGATTTCGCGCGTGGCCGAAAGGCCATCGATTTCCGGCATGTGCAGATCCATGAAGATCAGATCGTAGGCTTGTGTCTGCAGTAGATCGAGGCACTCGCGTCCATTGTTGATCTTGTCGGCGCGATAGCCCATCTCCGCAAGCATGCGCAAGGTGAGTACCTGATTCATCGGAACATCCTCCACGACCAGAATGCGAAGGTTGGGGAGTGCTTCCGAGCGTTGTTGTATCAGAAGCTCCTCCAGACTTTGGGAGGCATTCGGCGAGGGAGGAGTTGCCGAGCGGACGGCGATGGTGAAGGTAAAAGTGGAGCCTTTTCCAGGAACGCTCTTGGCAGATATTTCGCCACCCATGAGGGTGACAAGACTCTTACAGATCGAGAGACCAAGCCCTGTTCCTCCATATTGACGGGTTGAGGAAGTGTCTGCCTGACTGAATGGAAGGAAGAGTGATGCGATCCTGTCGGGTTGAATGCCGATGCCCGTATCCGTGATGCTGAATCGGAGCACGCACTCATCCGGTTTGACATCGATGGGAGGCTCTCCCTTGCTGACAACGAGATCCACAGAGCCTTCTTTCGTGAACTTCACCGCATTGCCAAGTATGTTGATGAGAATCTGGCGGATGCGAATCTCATCCCCAGCGATCCATTCCGGTACATCGGGCTCGAGATGCACGCTCATCCGAAGTGACTTACCTCCGTGCGGGGAGCAGAGAACAACCGCTTCATTGATGCAGTCCTGCAGAAGGAATGGCCGGGGATTGAGACTGAACAATCCCGACTCGATCTTGGAGAAGTCGAGAATGTCATTGATGATGACCAGAAGGGATTCACCGCTGTTGCAGATGGTCTCCACAAACTCCCTCTGATCTGCTGTGAGGTCGGTGGTTTTCAGTAGATCGGCAAATCCAAGCACTCCGTTCATCGGTGTGCGTATTTCATGGCTCATGATGGCCAGGAACTCGCTCTTGGCCCTGTCTGCTGCTTCCGCAGCTTCCTTGGCTTGTCGAAGCTGGATCTCAACCCTCTCTCTTTCCAGTAGGGATTCGGCCAGTTCCTGGACGCGCTGTTCGAGATTCTGGTGGGATTCGACGATTTCCTGCCGCGCCTGAAGCAATCCCTCCCTGGCTCCGCCAAGACCCACTGCCGCCTTGGCGACCTCGTCCTGAAGTAGGTTGAAACTCTGCGCCATTTCCCCGAGCTCGTCGTTGGAGTTGGGCACCACCGGCTGAATATCGACATGGGCATGGGCTGCTGCGAGATCCCCCCTGCCAAGGGCCTGCATCGCCCGTGAAAAATCGGAGAGGGTTCCCGAGGCGAGTCTCTTGGCTGCCTCCGAAACCTGAACCGCCGAATGTGCGATCATTCCCGGAAGCACAAGCCCTACTGTAATGGTAAGAATGGCCACCGAGACAAATATATCAGCTAGCAGGGCCAGCAGCTCCACCTGCGTTGAGGGAACGCTCTTGACCGCCAAGAGATAGCCGCACCCATCGAGCACGAGCACGACCAGCATGGCCCCGGTGAGCTTTACATGGAGCGATGGAGTCACTCCCGGAAGCCCCGCCTTGCGGTGATCCGTGAATTTACGCCACGCGTAGAGGATGGAACCGGAGTAGGCGAAGAGCAGTCCTATCAGCACCGTCGTTAAACCGAACTGCTCGAACCCAAGTATGGTCGAGATACCCCAGATTGATGCGGCTCCCACGCCGAGCATGACGGTTCCTTTCGGAGCACGGTAGGGACGCTCCATCTCGGGCTGGTCTCGTCTGAGCAGCCAGACAGCCACGCTCGGAAGTCCTATCGCGATCAGGTAGGTAAAGTTGGCCGATGCAATCAGCCAGATTGGATCCCCGATGAGCAGGAACCAGATTGCGAATGATGCTGTCAGCAGGGTCGACACCCAGGGTGCGTCACCCCGATCCCGCTGAGCGAAGAACTCCGGCAAGAGTCCATCTTCGGCAAGCTGCGAGAGTGTTCTAGAGGCTCCTGCCAAGGGTTGCAGGGTTCCGTGGAACATGTTGAACATCATGAACGCAAGGGCTGCGGCTTTCGCAAAACTTCCGAAAACCGGCGCAAATGTCGGCCCCAGAACCTGGATAAGATCTTTGCCCAGGGCTTCAGGGCCGAGTGCTCCAAGCCAGATGACCGGAAGCACAAGAAAATAGATGCCTGCCATCAAAGCGCTGGCCAGCATG
>CAIJRY010000007.1 GCA_903823215.1 uncultured Spartobacteria bacterium | reverse complement strand
GAGAGACCTTGCCGCGAAGGCGTCACAGGAGATAGTTGGTGAATGGCTTCGGATACACTTACCAGTTCACCTCCATCAGGTATTTCAGAGCTTTTGGTATCTACAGCTCTCAAATCTGGTGCCGGTGACCTGTCATTGATTGGGGAATCACTTTCCAGAGCAACCTTTGCTCAACAGTCCCTTGTTGGCGCCATCATTGCCACCGGAGCAGTTCAGGAGAGTGATTTTCTTCGCGAACTCGCCTCACTCCTCTCGATGGAATGGCGAGAAGAGACCGATGTGACACCGTCAGCCAATGTTCGCACCGCCTTTCCTGCGCGCCTTGCCCTTGGCTTCCAGATTCTTCCTGAGGCCCCGCCTGAGAGCCATGAGGAGCAAGTCGAAGAACTTCGGCTTCTCATATGGGATCCCTTTGATCATGCCGCATGGCAGGCCGTCACACATCATCACCACGGACCGATCCACCTCGTGATGACTACAAGACGTCGGCTTACAGAAGCAGTCAAAGCAGCCTACGGAGTCGGTGCGGAGACCTTTGATGAACTACTCGAGGGGAGGGAAGAGGAAGTCATCACCGAAAAAGAAGAAGTGAATGTTCTCGATGGAGAGGATCCCGAAGCCTCAGTGATGAAATTTGTGAACCAGATCCTCCGGGAGGGATTGCAGCAGGGAGCCACCGATATTCACTTCGAGCCTCTCGGTCACGATCTCCGCATCCGCTATCGGATCGATGGCGTGCTGCACGAAGCGCCGGTCCCTCCGCAAATCCGAATCCTTCAGGATTCCGTGACCTCGCGACTTAAAATCATGGCCTCCCTCGATATCGCGGAGCGACGCCTTCCGCAGGATGGTCGCATTGCGCTCGAACACAAAGGCCGTCCTATTGATGTGCGAGTCGCCACTATTCCCTGTGTCCATGGTGAAAATGTCAGCCTCCGTTTGCTTGGTCAGGAGCAGTTTGACTTCACACGCCTTGGACTGGAGCCCGCCATCGAGAAGAGCATCCGCTCCCTGATCTCCATTCCGAATGGCATCGTTCTGGTCACCGGTCCGACAGGTTGCGGCAAGAGCACCTCTCTCTACACCTTTCTCAGCTCCCTGAATGTGAAGGAACGGCGCATCGTCACTGTGGAAGACCCGGTCGAGCACAAGATCGACGGAGTCATCCAGATCGCCGTGAAACCGGAAATCGATCTCACCTTTGCCAGCGCCCTGCGCAGCATACTCCGTGGTGACCCGAATGTCATCATGGTCGGTGAAATGCGCGATGTGGAAACCGTTGACATAGCCATCCGGGCCGCACTGACCGGCCATCTTGTCTTCAGCACACTCCATACAAACGATGCCGTGGGTGGCATCACCCGACTCCTTGATATGGGGGTGGAGCCTTTTCTTGTCGGATCCTCAGTGCGGGCCTTTCTTGCCCAGAGACTCGTCCGCAAGCTCTGCCCCAAGTGCGCCAAACCGACGACTATGAGCACCGGGGAACTCCAGCGGATCGGATTCCCGATGGATCAAACAGGAGGATTAAGACAGCCCGTCGGATGTCAGCAGTGCCGCCAGAGCGGCTATGCCGGTCGGATTGCCATTATGGAAATCTGCATCATGACACCGGCACTTCAGGAGCTTTTGCAAAAAAAAGCCACCGGGACCGAATTAGCCGAGCAGGCAGTTAGGGACGGGATGATCCCGCTTCGCAAGGATGGGTGGCGCAAGGCCGCCTTGGGGCTCACATCCGTGGAGGAGGTCCTGCGGGTCACGGCTAATGACCTCGCTGTCGTTGACGAATAGAAATGAGTTCATGCAGACCTATTGCCTCATCCACGATCTTCAGGTCTCTCTTTCCATTGCCTTTGGAGCGTTTTAAGTAATAGTGTGGCCATCGATT
>CAIJRY010000006.1 GCA_903823215.1 uncultured Spartobacteria bacterium | reverse complement strand
GCTGAAAATTTTCCAGCCGAAAATAATTAACATGTTCATAAAAAAGATCAAACCATGAATTATTATGGCTAATCCAATCGAGGCATGGCACTTCAATATAGACTTTTCCAGAACCTCCATTCGATTCCTTTAAGAGTTGGAGAAATTGAATCGGATGCTGAATGTGTTCCAGAACATGCCTCAGAATAATGCCATCTCCTCGGATATTCGTTTCGGGAGTAAAATACTCCCTTCTGATTTTTGGGTTGCTCCCCTCATAGGCGGGATCCAAGCCAATAACATCGAAATCCTTGGCAATCAATTTTTCGAGAAAAGTTCCCTTGCCACAACCAATTTCGATGAGCTTATGGTTGTTAAAATGTTTTTCAATAAGTTGAATAGTAGAATCAAGGTGTGATGAGAAGGCTGTTCCTGAAACCTCATTTTGATAATCTCCATCATAAACAAGAGAAGCAGGATTAAATTCCCTATTAAAAATTAGGCCCGTGGAAGAATCCTGTACCAGAACAACATTGCCTGTCGCACAAGATTTGGCGGCACTACTTGAATGGTAGATTTTATTCTGAAAAAGCGGGAGTTTCTCAACGCGATAGATTTCTCTTTGTAACTGCATCTTGTCTTTTAGCTTTTCTCTGAAGTTGATCCTAGTGTGTTTCTATTTTTAGCTCTTGATCCGATTCACCTGCTTGAGCACCTGCCCTCACAGGATTTTCGTCAGTTTTTCCGTACTCCCCCAGAAGGCCATCGGTTCATAATCTGGATAGGGATAGACTCCCAGATTAAATTGCATCTGCCAATGCCTTTGAGCTGCCCACTCTTCAACGAGGCGTCGCACTGAAATAGGCTTCCCTGAGCAGATATTCACGATTTCTGGACGGGAACTCCCCACTGCCAGATCACATAAAATTCGAGCCGCCTCTTCTACAGATAGGTAGTCACGAAGCTGCTCGCCACCGGACATATCGAATATTTTCTCTCCACGAGATGCCGCCCCCAAAAGCTGCATATAGAGTGAAGAGGGAGCTTGTCCTTGCCCGTAGAGATAGAAAAGTCGTGTCCAGGTCAGATCGCATGGCACTGTTTTGGTCAGATATTGCAATTGACGGCGTAAGGAGTCCTTGGCGAATCCGTAAGAGTTTTTTGGATTTGCTTCTGCTGTTTCAAGCAAGCATCCCGATTGCATGCCGTATTCAAAACAGGTTCCGCTGACCACCAAGTGGGAAAGACCTCCTGTCATCAAATTTCTTAAAAAACGATACTGGGTAGGGAGCTCGGTTTCGAAATGATGCAGTGATTGATAGTTGGGAAGACCGCTCCAAGCGAGATGGATGAGGATATCCGGTTGAGCGAGTTGATCAAAGGCATCGTCTGGCGGATTTGCTATGTCGAACCTGACGAGAGAAAGATCTCGAAAAATATCTGGCAATACAGATTCCTGGCGCAGCAGAATTGTAGGCTCCACACCTCGGCTCACAAGCTCACTCACAACATGCTTTCCCAGAAAGCCCGAAGCTCCTGTCACTGCGATGTTCATAATAAGAACTCCCCATAGCGTCTTGGATTCAACAAGCGATGCCTCATGATTTCTGTCTTAGACAACTGGTTCATATAGGTCTACTTCACCCTGGAAACCGCGCCGTGTGAGGTTTGGCATGGCAGCATCTCCTGACGAAATAATCGTGGGGAGTTTCGGCCATGAAATTTCCACGGATGGGTCATTCCATGCAAAACCGGTAGCCGATGCCCCGTGGTATGTGTCACTGATCTGATAGAGAATATCTGTGTTTTCTTCAAGCGTGAGGAAGCCGTGAGCGAACCCTTTGGGTATGTAGAAGGCGAGTTGGTTCTCTGCAGTAAGCTCCACTCCGACCCACTTGAGATAGGTAGGTGAGGCAGGACGGATATCCACAGCCACATCAAATGCAGTCCCCCGTATCACCCGGACCAGCTTTGCTTCCTCGTAAGGAGACTGCTGGTAGTGCATCCCGCGAAGCGTCCTATCTCGCAGATTGCGTGAAATAGAAATCTCTGTGAGCTCTGAATCGAGTCCGTGCTCTCGGAATTCCCTTGCGGAAAACGCTCGACCAAATGAACCCCGTTCATCATACGAAGACTCCATGGTGACAATGAAAGCTCCTTGCAGTGGGGTTTCTGTGAATGTCATTTTTTAGTAAGGAACCACGGAGGGGACAGGAAGGAGAGGTTTTTTACCACATAAGGCACAAGAGACACATAACGAAAGATTGAGATTTCTCTCTGCAACATCTCTTTTTTTGTCTTATGTGGACAAGTTTTCTACCCGTGGCTTTTCTTCTGTGTTTCATCACAGAATAAATTTTCTAACTTCATATTTTTGTGCCCCGAAGTTTATCAGCATCCCATGCCTCATGCCTGAGGCTTTGAGATAGGCGAGAATTTGAGCTGAGTGGTTTGCGTCTAGTGCCCGTGCAGCCTTAATCTCCACGATGAGTTCGTTTTCTATAAAAAGATCGGCAAAATACTCACCCACTAGAGTGCCATCTTTATCGTTCACTTTGAGAGGATGCTGCTGAGTGACCATCAACCCTTTTTTGCGAAGTCTGTTTGCAACAGCATTCTCATAAACTTTTTCCAGAAACCCGTTCTTAAAATAGACATGTGTTTCAAATCCGACCTGACGAACCGCGTCAACAATCGTTTCAATGCTCATGGATTTTAGAGGTGACATCATTTTTCATTTTTTGTGTCTTCTGTGATTTTTGTGGTTAAATTCACGGTATATTTCCTAGACCGATTTTAACCACAAGAGACACATCACGAGAACTTAGGTCACAACTCTCGACTAGCCTCTTATTGGTGTTTTTAGCTTGCCCGACAATTGCTGTGAATCTCTGTTCATTTGACGAAATGCTTGAAGTAGATGGTTCGTCTGCGTCCGATCTCTCTCCCATTGTGTTTCTTTCTTGATTGCCGCTAAAAGATCTCGAGCGATGGCAATGCCACCGCGAGTTTTGCTCCCCATTCCCGAGTGTAAGCAAGCTGGTCGGCAACTTCCTCTCTCAAATTCCACGGAAGAATAAGGATGATCTGCGGCTTGGTCTCTCTGAGCGCACTCTCCGCGAGGATCGGAATTCTGCTGCCAGGCATGAATGTCCCAATTTTACCAGGACTACGATCCACAATAAAGGGGAGCAGATCACGGCGGATCCCGGCATAATTGAGTAAGGTGTTCCCTTTAGCGGCGGCCCCATAGGCTGCGATGGACTTGCTCTCCTTTTTCATTTGCAGAAGAAAAGCCAGTAGATCGTTTTTCACTTTTTCAACACGCTTGGGAAATGAGAGATAAATCGCTGAGTCCAGAAGCCCAGCCTCTCTTTCCATGTTCAGGAAATCTCCAACCCTTGGTGAGCAAGTCCGCTCTACGCCATCGCTCCGGGATGCGTAAATTCTGAGGCTGCCACCATGGGTTGGCAGTTCGTCGATATCGAAGATTTCAAGCCCGGCAGCGGACAAAATCGTCCGCGTGGAGTGGAGGGAGAGATAGGAAAAATGCTCGTGGTAAATCGTATCAAAATAATTTTTATGGATGAGTTGCAAGACATGCGGAAACTCAATCGTAGCGACACCCGAGGGTGAGAGCATTTCGAAGATTCCCGCTGCGAAATCGTTGATATTTGGAACATGCGCAAAGACATTATTCGCGGTCAGCAGATCCACTCTTCCTCGCTCGTGGACGAGACGCCTCGCTAGTGCCAGCCCAAAAAAGAGGCTGACAATTTCGATCCCGTTTTGGCGGGCAACTGCCGCAGTGCTTTCGGTAGGTTCGATTCCGTAACAGGGAATTCCCCGGTTGACAAAATGTTGAAGCAGATATCCGTCATTGGCCGCCACCTCAAGAACACGGCTAGTTTCTCCCAGTCCAAACCGCTCGATCATGGAGTCTGTGTAGCAACGCGCATGTGCGACCCATGATGTGGAACAAGAGCTGAAATAAGCGTATCGGGCAGAGAAGCATTCCTCCCGATCCACGAAATCGGCCGTCTGTACCAGCCAGCACTCGGTGCAGACCATCACCTGAAGCGGATACCATTTTTCCGGAGCCGTGAGTTCCTCGGGAAGCAGGTAGGAATTGCTGGGTGGACATGCACCCAAATCCACCATGGTTAACTTGAGATCGGCTCCGCAGTGACGACAGATCATAAAAGAAAAAGAAGTTGAGTTTTCAGAAAAAAATCACATACCGAAAGTTTGGATAGCCGCCCTTTACCATATCTCCCTTTTTGTGACTTCCATGCTTTCTGTAG
>CAIJRY010000005.1 GCA_903823215.1 uncultured Spartobacteria bacterium | reverse complement strand
AATCATACCTCCGACTTCCGAGGAGGCGGAGTCGGCCTGCTGGATCGGATTGAGCGTGGAGGGTTCACCGATGGTGCCGATCGACATTTCATTCTTCTTGGCCACAGAGAGGAAGGTTGCATTCAGGAATGCGGCCACCAGCAACACGATCAGAAGGATCGGTATGCCATAGAGAAAGAGCCGGATCGTACGCATTAAGAGGAAATGAGGCTGTTAGGCTGTAGGCTATTGGGCTACAGGGTCAAGAAAGGTGTGATGCACAGCTATAGATGGACGCGAGTTCTTCATGAAGCAAGTATAGGAAATCTCTAAATAATCACCTTTGGGGGTTGTCCGGCTTGGTACTCCATGCTTTGCTACTTGGCTCATCATGAAAGTCACCATCGAACAGAAAGAGTCCTGCATCGTCGATCTCCACATCGAGCTTCCTCCCGAGCGTTTTCAGTCGGAGTGGAAGGAAGTCGGTGCGGAATACCGCCGTCAGGTCAATCTCCCAGGTTTTCGCAAGGGAAAAGCTCCTCTCGCCATCGTGGAGAAAAAATACGGGCAGGACATCGAACAGGAAGTGACCCGCAAGCTCCTGGATGCCGCTGTGCGCGATGCGATCACTGAGCAGAAGCTCAAGCCTGTCCAGAGACCAAATGTGACCGAGATCAAACTGGAAGGTGATCGTTCCCTGCGTTTCACTGCGACAGTTGTGACCCGTCCGGAGATTGTCCTGCCAGAATACAAGGGGCTTGAGGTGACCGTGGAAAAGCCGGTGGTGAAGGATGCCGAAGTGGATCAGTTTCTCGATGGTCTGCGGGGTGATCTGGCCGAGTTCAAGACCGTCGAGGGGCGTGCCATCGCGATGGGTGACTTTGCCGTGCTTGATTACGAAGGATTCATTGATGGCAAGAATCTCGCCGAGAGTTATCCCGATTTACAGCCGACCTATGCTGGCCGCAAAAATTTCTGGATCCTCATGGAGGAAGATCGTCCGATTCCGGGTCTGGCCGCTGCGATGATCGGAATGAATACCGGGGAGAGCCGTGATTGTGAAGTGACTTACCCCCCTGAGTTCGGTGAGGAAAAACTGCGTGGATACAAAGTTGTCTATAAAGTCACACTCCATGAGATCAAGGAGAAGGAGCTTCCCCCACTTGACGATGCATTTGCCGAGAAACTGAGCCCCGGCTCTTCTCTTGAGAAGATCCGTGAGCAGGTACGCGAACGGCTTTTGGCCAACGCCGAGCAGAATTTTACGCAGTCCGTCCGTGGCGAAGTGGTGAAGCAACTTCTCGCTCTGGTGACGATGGAGACACCCTCCACGATGGTGCAGCAGGAGAGCAGTTCGATCCTCAAGGAGATTGTCCGTGAAAATCAGCAGCGGGGAGTCGGTGAGGAGGAGCTTCGCGCTCATCAGGAAGAGCTGCTCGGTGCAGCCCGTCAGAGTGCAGGTGACAAGGTGAAGCTGAACTTCATTCTGGGTGAAATCATCGGTCGGGAGAACATCTCCGTCTCCCATGATGAACTGGCCTGGCGGATCACCAACATGGCGGAGCGTTATCAGATGACACCGCAGAAACTGGTGAAGGAACTCCAGAAGCATCGGGCCATTCCGGGCATCGAGGAGGAGATTGCTTTGGGCAAGGCACTTGATGTGGTCGTTTCCCATGCTAGAATTAATGGAGAAGAGCCCAAGCCGATCATGGCTTCCTCCTCGACCCACTCTCATGATGAAGAACATGTACATGGCCCCGGTTGCGGGCATGATCACTAAAACGCAAACGCCAATGACTCCCATGTCCCAATCCCGCAACTCTCCTTCCAATATGCTCATCCCGATGGTGGTTGAGCAGACAGGTCGCGGCGAACGAAGCTACGACATCTACTCCAGACTGCTCAAGGATCGTATCATTTTCATCGGTACTGGTATTGACGACCATGTATCCAATCTTGTGATCGCCCAACTGCTCTTCCTCCAGATGGAAGATGCCAAGAAGGACATTCATATTTATATCAACTCCCCCGGTGGTTCGGTCACGGCTGGACTGGCGATTTATGACACGATGAAATTCGTGACCTGTGATGTGAACACATACTGCATGGGCATGGCAGCCAGCATGGGGGCATTCCTACTCTGCGCGGGTACCAAAGGGAAACGCTTTGCCCTTCCCAATTCCGACATCATGATCCATCAGGTCTCCGGTGGTGCTCAGGGTACAGCCAGTGATGTCGAGCGGAGTGTGGAGTTCATGTACAAGCTGAACCGCCGTCTCATCAAGATCATCGCCGAGAATACCGGAAAAAGTGAAGAGCAGGTGAAAAAAGATGCTGATCGCGACTATTACATGACTGCGGCTGAGGCCTGTGAATATGGCCTTGTAGATGAAGTTGTCAAATCCCGCAAAGAACTCTCCAATCCTCCAGAGAAAATCTCCGATCTCAAGGAGTAGAGCTTCAAAAGCAAATCGCCCAACTTCCTAAATTCAGTCACTAAAAATATGGCCAGATCCAGTAATCTCACGATGTGTTCCTTCTGCGGAAAAAGCCATGCCGAAGTCCGCAAACTCATTGCCGGTCCGGGAGTCTACATCTGCGATAGCTGCATTACCGTCTGCAAGGGAATCCTCGACAAGGAGGGAAGTGATGATGGGATTGGTGGTGAGGGACATGAACTTGTTGTTCCGAAACCCTCCGAGATCCGTCGCGAGTTGGATGCCCATGTGATCGGGCAGGATCTGGCTAAGAAGACGCTCTCGGTTGCCGTTCATAATCATTACAAAAGGATCGCCTTGGAACGAAACGGTCTCCCAGCTGGCCTGCTTACCGAAGGATTAGCCGATGTTGAGGTGGAGAAGAGCAATATTCTGCTCATCGGCCCCACCGGTTCCGGAAAAACCCTGTTCGCCCGCACACTGGCCCGCATTCTGGATGTTCCGTTCTGCATTGCCGATGCCACGACGCTGACAGAGGCGGGTTATGTCGGGGAGGATGTCGAGAATATCGTGCTGCGCCTTCTCCAAAATGCCGATTACGATGTGAAACGGGCCGAGATAGGCATCGTCTACATCGATGAGATCGACAAGATCGGACGCAAGACGGACAATGTCTCCATCACGCGTGATGTTTCGGGCGAGGGCGTGCAACAGGCACTGCTCAAGATTCTGGAAGGAACGACCTGCAATGTCCCCCCGCAGGGCGGGCGCAAGCATCCCCATCAGGAATATATCCAGCTTAACACACAGAACATTCTCTTCATCTGCGGCGGTGCCTTTGTCGGACTGGACAAGATTGTCGAGCGCCGTCATGGTGGAAAAACACTCGGATTCCACACCACCGACAAGAAAGTGGGGTCGATGAACGCCTCGGCAATCCTTGCTTCGGTGGAGCCCGAGGATCTTCTTGCCTTCGGAATGATTCCCGAATTCATCGGACGACTTCCTGTCCTTGCCTCTCTGGAGCAACTGACCGAGGAAGAGCTTGTGAAGATTCTTACCGAGCCACGCAACGCTCTGGTGAAGCAGTTCACCAAGCTTCTGGCCATGGATGACATCTCCCTGACTGTTACCAAGGATGCGCTTCATGCCCTTGCCGAATCAGCCGTCAAAAAGGGAACAGGTGCCCGTGCCCTGCGATCTCTCTTGGAAAAAATCATGCTCGATGTCATGTATGAGGCTCCCGATCGGGATGATCTTGCTGGTGTGACGCTTAACCGTGCTGTGGTCGAGGGACGTCGTTCTGCCTTGGTGCGTCGCCGTCAGGACAAAGACGCCGCCTGATCCAATCACGATAGTGGTTCGGCTTGCGGAGCTTGAAATCGTGCCTGTTCCGGGTCGGATGACCCCGAATCAGGATCTTTCCGCAGCCCGTGAGGCACTCATTGAACAGGCTGCTACTTTCGCACACATCGAGTGTGATTTCGGTGCGGCGAAGGGGAAATTTCTGACCGAAAGCGCCGTGCTCAATCCAAGTGTCTTCTTCGCCGGGATCGAAGGGATTTCCTCTCGCGTCACACGGAGCAATAAGAAGATTCAACGGCTCGGCATCCCAAATGCCGCCCTCTGGCGGGGATGGGGTAAGGAATCGCTCGATGCCCTTGTTCCTGACAGCTCGCTGGATACTCTCCATGTTTCCTTCCCCGATCCGTGGCCCAAACGCCGCCATTGGTTTCGTCGATTGGTAAACCCGGAATTTCTGGCAATCGCAGCACGGAAACTGAAACCGGCCCACGATGATTATCGTGGTGGCATCCTGCGCCTCATGACCGATCATCTTGGTTATTTTGAAGCGATGAAAAAGCATCTGGCAGCACAAGGCGGATGGGTGGAAGTCTCGTGGGAAGATGATCTGAGGCGACCGATCACGGAGTTTGAAACCATCTTCCTAGCAAAGGGTGATCCGATCGGCCGTATTGCCTTGCGAAGAAAATCATAAAAATACCGCAACAAAATCCGGTTTGTGATGTTTGATTCAAAATTATTGCTCCGTATACGAGTCTGCCCTCTGCTTGTCTGATCCGTAACCTCTTATCATTCTTTACCCAGTGACAGTTCCCCCTTCCGAATCAGAGACTTCTGATCAGATTCTGATGCAGGGCATCGGTCGTGGTGACACGCAGGCATTCCGTGAGTTCGTTGAACGCCATCAGTCTCTGGTGATTGGCATGGTGGCCCGGATGATCGGGACTGCTGATGCGGAGGATGTGGCACAGCAGGTTTTTCTGAATGTCTGGAAATCCGCGCCCCGTTGGAGACCCGAGGCCAAGGTCACGACATGGATGCTCACCATTGCAAAGAGATTGGTCTTCAATGAATCGCGTCGTCGCAGTCGCGCCCGATTGATTCCCCAATCACAGGATGAAGAGGAGGAACGGGATTACCCCGACGCCTCGCCGGGGCCGGATCGTCAGGTGCTCGAGCGGGAGTTGCGCGATGCCATCGAATCAGCGATTTCATTCCTGCCGGAGAAAGAACGACTCGCCCTTGTTCTCCGTCAGTATCAGGAAATGCCATATGATGAGATTGCGGTCGTCCTTGGGATGAGCCTCCCAGCAGTGAAAAGCCTTCTCTTCCGTGCCAGGGAAAGTCTGAAAGTACACCTGAAGCCTTATCTGATCGACTGACACAGAGTCCGTAAAACCGGTGGCTTTTACCCCAATGTCATGGTGATTTTCGGCAAGATTCTCTCCTTGTCTCGACAGCATGGAGAGACCACTCTTTCTCCACTTTTTATGAGCACCACCGAACGCGTTCTTGTTATCCGCCGATCTCTCTTTGATGAACTCGGTTCATTTCATGGTCTAAACTCCGAGATCAGCCGCTATCTGCCTGTTTTTCTGGAACCGGAGAATCATTTTTTTGTCCCTCGTGCCGAGGCTGAGGAGGATCCCTCGCTCAAGCAGCTCATTCCCTATGTGGTGGTGACCCATAATGACAAGTTGCTTCACTATCGTCGGGGAAGCGGTTCCGGGGAGACCCGTCTCTTGAAAAAGGGATCCGTCGGTATCGGCGGTCATATCAATGATGGTGATGGCCTGGGTGAGGCCTTTGACTCCGCGGCCTATCAGCGGGCGCTGATGCGCGAACTCATGGAGGAATTAAACATTGCCGGATCGTTTATCGAGCGTCCGCTAGCCTTACTCAACGATGATTCCAACCCCGTGGGGGCGGTCCATCTCGGCATTGTCCACCAGTGCCAGATCTCCTCTGCCGATGTGACTGCCAATGAGGAGGCGATTGCCGAACTTGGATTCCTTACTCTGGAGGAGTTAGTCGCCCGTCATGACCATCTGGAAACATGGTCTCAGCTTGTCGTTCAAGGTTGGAACGATCTGAGGACGCTAGGATAAAGGACTTTGAACGGGTCGTTTTCTACCAATTTTTGATCCAAGTATTGCTCGAAGACGATCCTCCCGCCGTGGACCAGAGATCGTAATTGTTACTCCCGTTATTGGGAGAGCCGTTTGTGTAGATATAATTATAGGAGTAACCAAAAGGATCATTGTACCCACTTGAGTTGGTCAATTTAGGATTGAACTCAAAATAGACCTTCCCGCTTGAAGGCATGAGATTGGTGACGAGAGCCGCTGACCCTGATGCACTATTACTTGGATAATCCCCGTTATCAGCCTTGAAACTCTCAAGAGCAGCCCCGAGAGCTGCAATCTCGGCTGACGCACTGTCCCTAGCACCTTTTTTTTGAACAAACCCGGCAGCGGAGAGAACAAGGGCGGCCAAGATGGCAATGATCGAGATCACGACCAGCAACTCGATTAAGGTAAATCCTCCGGTTGGCCTGAAAGTATTGACTGACGATACAGTGGGCTTTGAGAGACGTACGAAGCGTCCGCGCGGAGTCTCGAATAAACTGAAAATCGTTGGCTTTTGCATGAAGGCTATTCGGAAGAGGTCTATTGTTGCATCCCCTGGATGATACCGATGAGTGGCAGGAAAAGGGCGACGACAATACCGCCGACGACCACCGCAAGGAAGACGATCATGATGGGTTCCATGAGAGAGGTAAGTCCCGCAACGGCATTATCCACTTCATCATCATACAAATCGGCGACTTTTAGAAGCATTTCGGGCAACTGGCCGGTTTCTTCACCGACATCGACCATGCTGACCACCATGGGAGGGAAGACACCACTGGCCTCCATAGGACGGACGATGGATTCACCTTCCCGGACGCTGTCATGGATCTTGGAGATGGCTGTCGCAATGACAGCATTGCCTGCGGTTTCCTTGGTGATATTGAGAGCCTGAAGGATCGGTACGCCGCTCGTAACCAAGGTTCCAAGTGTGCGTGTGAATCGGGAGATTGCATTCTTGCGGGTGAGATCTCCAAAGAGGGGAGCCTTAAGCATGAATTCATCAAGCAACACCGATCCCTTGGGGGTGGCCGCAAGATATTTGAAACCGGCATAAATTCCACCTCCGAGAAGGAAAATCCAGAGGATGTTGTGGGAGATGCCTCTGCTGGCACCAACAACGATCTGGGTAATGAGGGGCAGAGGTTTTCCTCCAAGCATGTCGGCAAATATTTGCTCGAATTTCGGGACGATGAAGACCAGCAGACCCGCCACAATCACGACAGCGATGATCAAGACGATGGAAGGATACATCATAGCTGACTTGACCTTGCCTTTCACTTTCTCAGCCTTTTCTTGGAATTCGGCCAGCCGATTGAGGACGATTTCCAAAACCCCGCCCAGTTCACCAGCCTTGACCATGTTCACATATAACTTATTAAAAATCCTCGGATGGGCGAGGAGGCCGTCACTGAAGTTACTACCGCTCTGCACCGAGTCGGCAAGTTGGGAAATCGTTTTTTTGAGTACTAGATCGGGCTCCTGATTTCCAAGAACCGTTAGCCCGCGCAGCAGCGGAAGTCCAGCATCAATCAGGGTTGCCAACTGACGGGTGAAGATCGTCAGGGTGGCACTTTTGATTGTTTTTTTCTCAAGGAAGGGAAGGGAGATGCCTGCGGATTTTTTCCCTGCCGATTTGACGGAGGTGGCCGCCGTTTTTTTTCCTTTGGCTTTGCTGCCCGCCGTCTGCTCCTTTACGCTGGTGGGAAAGAGTCCCTGACTGCGCAGGAGATTGGTGGCCTCTGTCTGGTTGGCTGCGTCTATGTGATCGATAACTTGTTGCCCTTGTGCGTCAAGGGCTACGAATGCAAAGGAGGGCATAACTGACTTCTAATTGGAGTGTGTGTGTTCTGTCGAGCGGAGAGATGATGAATTCAGATGTGTTGCAGGTAGGGATTGGATCGTTGCTCCTCCCCAATTGTTGTGGAGGGACCGTGACCAGGATAGACGCGGGTGGAAGGAGGCAGGGGGATGAGCTTTGTTGTGATCCCACCCAGCAGCAGATCCTTGTCGCCACCCGGAAGATCCCAACGGCCCACCCCTCCGGCAAAAAGCACATCGCCGCCAAACAACATTCCACCTGCTTTACTGTAGAGACAAAGACTGCCGGGACAATGGCCGGGAACTTCAAGCAGATCGAAAGGCTCTCCCAGCAACCGCTGATCCTTTCGCTCCTTCAGTAACTGGCTTGCTGCAACCGGCTCGACTTCTAGATCGAGTCCGAATCGGCGAAGGAGATTTCGGTCAGCCAGCATTTCCTCAGTGGTGGCGTGCATGGCAACCGGACAGTTATGAATCCGTGCAACTTCGGCAGCATCCCAGACATGATCAAAATGACCATGGGTCAGCACAAGAAGTGAGATCGGAATATTCCGCATTGCATTGGCAGCCCCCTCGGGTGCATCGATCAGGATATTGCCGTCCGGGCAAGCGAGGAGATAGGCGTTTGTCTGTAAAGCCCCTCCGGTGAACATTTTCAGGCTGTCGGGTGTCAAAGGGGCATTCATCTCATGAAGTTTGCTTTTATGCCCTCTCTCTGCAACGCTGTTATTTCAATGACTTCCCGTCTCTCCAAGGTGATGCAACCAATCGTTCTGATTCTCTTCTGCTGGACGGGTTCCCTTTCGGCGGCAGTCACCAACGCCCTTACCACGAACTCCACCGATATGGGGCCGGTCGCCGCTACCGTGGCGCGGATGCTGGAACAGGGACATTACCTCCACCCGCTTTCTCTTTCCGAAAAAAATCCGCCGCATCCTGAATCCGAACCAGCACAATCAATGTCTGAAAGGGTGCTCAAGAATTATCTTCAGATGCTTGATTACAATCACCTCTATCTGACCAAAGGGGATGTGGATGAATTCAAGGATCGTTTTTCCGCCACTCTGGCAACCGATATTCTGCATGGAGATCTCACGGCTCCCCGGGAAATTTTCACCAGATTTCGTGAACGGGTGGGGGATCGGGTTACCAAAAACAAGGTGCTGGCGGCAGCCCCTCATGATTTTAGCAGTAATAAAATGGTGCAGATTGACCGGAAGAAAGCCCCTTGGCCAGCCGATGCCGCTGAGGCCGACAAACTCTGGGCTGATCGCATTGAAGCTGAGCTTCTGCAGGAACACCTTAGCGAACATCCCATCAATCCTCCTGCCAAGGTAGTAACCAAACGCTACGAGCAGGCTCTGAAAAATGTGAATGAGCAGAGTGATGAGGATGTGATCAAGACCTTCCTGAACGCTCTTGCCCAGAGCTACGATCCCCATTCCGACTACATGAGCCCCTCTGATATGGAGAATTTCATGATTCAGATGAAGCTTTCGCTTGTTGGGATCGGGGCGGTTTTGCGAACAGATGATGGATATGCCAAGATCTTTGAGGTGGTTCCCGGTGGGCCTGCCGACAAGGATGGAAGGCTCAAGCCTAATGATCGGATTGCGGCGGTAGCCCAAGGCAAGGGTGCGTTCGAGGATGTGGTGGATATGAAACTGGACAAGGTTGTTGAGAAAATCCGAGGCGACAAGGGGAGCGTGGTACGCTTGCAGGTGATTCCTGCTAACAGCACCGACCCTTCCAAGCGAACCGTCATAGAAATCACCCGTGATGTCGTCCAACTCAAGGATGCCGAGACGAAAGGTGAGGTCATTGATATGAAGAATGCTGAGGGGAAAAGCGAAAAATTCGGATGGTTGACGGTGCCCTCATTTTATAACAGCGAGATGGATCATAAGGAGGGTCAACGCGTGGCCAGCACGACAAAGGATGTGAGGCGGATTGTGGAGCGGATGAAGAAAGAGGGGATTCAGGGGCTTGTCATTGATCTTCGTCGGGACGGAGGCGGTTCCCTTGAAGAGGCCATCAATCTGAGCGGTCTCTTTGTCGGTCCCGGTCCCGTTGTGCAGGCCAAGGATTCCAATGGAAGGGTGAGCGTTTCGGAAGATAATGAAAGTAAGCCCTTTTACGACGGGCCTGTTGTCGTGCTGATCAACCGCCTCAGCGCCTCAGCCAGTGAAATCTTTGCGGCAGCGCTTCAGGATTATGGTCGGGCCGTGGTTGTTGGGGATCAGCGAAGCTTCGGCAAGGGCACCGTCCAGACCCTACTTGATGTGGGTAAATTCATGCCTCTCTTTCATTCGCAGGGTGCTGGTGCAGGATCGTTGAAGTTGACGATTCAGAAATTTTACAGGGTGTCGGGAGGTTCTACCCAACATCGTGGCGTGCTCTCCGATATCGTGATCCCTTCTCCTACCGATACGCCGGAGATCGGTGAAAGCGCGCTTCCCAATCCGTTGTCTTATGACGAGGTAGATCCCCAACCTGTCAATAAATTCGCCACCACATCACCTTTGATTGATGCGCTGCGCCACCGCTCAATGGATCGCGTCGCCAAAGAATCCGAATTTCATTACATCAATGAGGATATGAAGATCCTGCGCCAGAAGCTTGATCTCAATGAGCTCTCTCTTAATGAAAAGATTCGTAAGGCGGAACTGGCTGATGACAAGAAGAGGAAGGAGGCCCGTAACATCAAGAGGAAACAACATGCTGGATCCGAACCCATAGCGTATGAGGTCTCTTTGGACACAGTGGACAAGCCTCAACTCCCGCTGGTT
>CAIJRY010000004.1 GCA_903823215.1 uncultured Spartobacteria bacterium | reverse complement strand
TGGGGATAGCTCTCCTCAAGCAACTCGACAACGCGGAGGCTCTGCTCGTTGTGGTCGAAGCCCCCGTGCTCCTTCATCAAGCGGTCGAGGGTTCCCTCGCCGGAATGGCCGAAGGGGGGATGTCCCAAGTCGTGTGCCAGGGCGATCGCCTCGGCAAGGTCCTCATTGAGATCGAGAGCGCGGGCCACCGTGCGGCTGATGGAGGCAACCTCGATAGTGTGGGTGAGACGGGTGCGGTAATGATCCCCCTTGCCGTTGAGGAAGACCTGTGTCTTTCCATCAAGTCTGCGGAAGGATGTGCCGTGGACGATGCGGTCACGATCGCGCTGGAAACAGGAACGGAAGGAATGCTCCGTTTCGTCACGAAGCCGTCCGGCACTCTCCGTGGCTCTCTGGGCGTAAGGAGCCAGCAGGGATTCGCGGTTTGCGACGGGCTCGGATACCTTCATCGAGGCAGTGGATCAGACGTTGAACCGGAATTCCATGACATCCCCATCCTTGACCTCGTATTCTTTTCCCTCGATGCGGAACTTGCCAGCCTCGCGGCACTTGGCTGTCGAGCCAAGGGAATCAAGATCGGCAAAGGCCATGGTCTCGGCGGCGATGAAGCCTCGCTCGAAATCGCTATGGATGACTCCCGCAGCGGCAGGAGCCTTGTCTCCGGCACGGATCGTCCATGCACGGGTCTCCTTCGGCCCGTAGGTGAAGTAGGTGCGGAGTCCCAGCAGGGCATAGGCGGCACGGATGAGCTTGCCGACTCCACTGTCGGAGACTCCGAGGCCTGCCAGGTATTCCTTGGCATCCTCGGGCGGCAACTCGGCCAACTCGCTCTCGATCTGGGCACTGATGATGACGGTCGAGGTGCCGAGATGGGTCGCGGCATATTCCTCCACGGCCTTCACATGGGGATTGGTGGAGTAGTCGCCGGACTCCAGCGGGCCGAGATCCTCTTCACGGACATTGGCGGCAAAGAGGACGGGTTTGGCACTCAGGAGGAAGAACGAGGCGAGCAGCTTCTTTTCCTCATCGGTGAGGTCGGCTGTCGTGGCTGGTTTGCCCGCATTGAGATGGGGGAGAATTTTTTCACCAAGCTCGATTTCCGCTTTGGCGACCTTGTCTCCGGTGCGTGCGGGCTTGGCCTGACGCTCCATGCGCTTCTGCACAGAGGCCATATCGACCAGAATGAGTTCGGTGGTGATGATTTCGATGTCACGCACGGGATCAACCGATCCGGCCACATGATGGATGTCCTCATTCTCAAAGCATCGGACGACTTGGATAATCGCATCCACCTCCCTGATGTGGGAGAGGAACTTGTTGCCCAAGCCTTCCCCTTCGCTGGCTCCCTTCACCAGTCCGGCTATATCCACAAACTCGATGGCTGCGGGGATCACTTTTTCCGATCCTGCAAGCACCCTGAGTCTTTCCATGCGTGCGTCCGGCACGCTGACGACACCGACATTCGGCTCGATGGTGCAGAATGGGAAATTGGCCGCCTCGGCCTTGCGGCTCCTGGTCAGGGCGTTAAAGAGAGTTGATTTTCCCACATTGGGGAGTCCGACGATGCCTGCGCGTAACATCCAACCTTGCTACCTGAGCCGGGCCCAATGAAAAACTACATTTGTTCATTTTCGTAAAAAAACTTTTTCCTCTATTCTCCGACCATGACTCTTCATTCCCTTGTTTCCGATCTCGATTCACTCCTGCGCACCGCCGAGATCGCTGATTATCCGGGAGCGATGAATGGCCTCCAGATTGAGAATGGCGGTAGAATTACCCGTTTGGTCGCCGCGGTTGATGCTTGCGAGGAGGCCATCATCGAGGCTTCGCGGGTCAAGGGAACGCTGCTGCTCGTGCATCATGGGATCTTCTGGAACGCCCCCCAGTCGGTCACGGGAGCGTCTTACCGGAAACTTAAGGCGGCCATCGATGGCGATCTCGCCTTGTACAGTTCCCATCTGCCGCTCGATCTTCATCCCAAGCTGGGAAACAATGTTCTGCTGGCCCGCGCCCTTGGGTTAACATCCATCAAGCCAGCCTTTGAAATGAAGGGCCAGTCTGTCGGGGTGATCGGCAGGATCAAGGCGATCTCCCGCGATGCCCTCGTGAAAAAGCTTTCTGACTCCGTGGGAGGAGCCGTACATTTCGCACCCGGGGGAGGGGAGACTATCCGTACCGTGCTGATCGTCTCTGGTGGTGCCGGGGGTGAAGTCAAGGCGGCAGCCGCTCTGGGTGTCGATGCCTTCGTGACGGGTGAGGGACCCCACTGGAGTTACACGGCTGCCGAAGAGGAGCGGATCAATCTTTTTTACGCAGGACACTATGCCACTGAGACATTCGGAGTGAAGGCACTCGCGGCGTATCTCTCGAAGAAGACAGGACTGCCATGGAGCTTCCTCGATCATCCCACGGGGCTGTGAAGCCGTCACGGCACGAAGCAAAAAACCGGACTGCACGCGTGCAGCCCGGTTCGTGAGGAACTGCCGGAAATTCGTGCAATTCTCCTGTGGCTGGCATTATTTGCTCTTTACCGAACAGGATGAGACAGGCTGGCAGCATTGCTTGTGGCAACATGCGCCGAGGGTCATTGAGACTGCCGCGAGAGCTACAGCTGCCGCGATTTTGGTGATGGTCATGATATAGTTACACCTCCTTTTCTGAGGCAATCGCCGTCAGTAAACTCATTCTTGTCTCTTTGCTCATTGGAAACAATGGATAAAAAAAGCCGGCCTGTTTTTAACAGACCGGCTTTTAAAAAGTACGAACCCCCAGAACTCTGGACGATCCCCTTTTGCTTTACTTGCTCTTTACTGCTGTTGCCGGTGTAGGGCAGGACTTGTGGCAGCAAGCGCCGAGTGTCAGAGATGCTGCTGCAAGAGCAACAACTGCTACGATTTTGGTAATGGTCATGGTATAATTTCGCCTCCTTTCTATGCTGGTTGCATAAGATTAACTTAAGGCTCCGAGTCATTTGGACAACGCAAAATTCCGAATTATTTTGAGCGATACACTCAGTGTGCACTGAGGTTTGCCGAAGCTACCCTCTGATTTCAACACAATCGCCCACACTGACCCTCTCAAAGAGTTCGATCATATCAAGGTTGCGCAGTCTGATACAGCCATGACTGGCGCGTTCACCAATCCTCTCCTCCTGATTGGTTCCGTGTAGGTAAATATAACGATCTCGGGTATTGCCGTTCTCGGGATCAACCCCATCGAGCCAGAGAATCCGGCTTAATATCAGATCCTGCTCTCCACCTAGGCTGGCAATGACTCCCGTGGCAACCCTCCCTTTAAAGCTCATCCAAGGTGGCTCTCCCTGCCCGATTTTATCAATAATCCGAAAACGCCCCGTCGGTGTCCGAAGGCTACCTTTCTCAAATCCAAGGCCATACTGAGAAGTTGACACGGGATAACTGCCAAGTTTTTCACCACTCTCGGAGAGTAAATGGAGTCTCTGGTGCGGGACTTCTATCAGGATGCGGGGAGGTGAAAAAGTTTTCACAGGTTGTAAGCTTGCAGACTCACGCCGCCAAAGACAATGATTACCCCTTTCATTCATTGCCCATGACAACGACAGCCGAACATCGTGAATCTCACTCACCAAAGCATCTTGCCATCGTCGGTGCCACAGGCGCTGTGGGTATCGAAATGCTGAGTGTACTGGAACGCCGCAATTTTCCTGTTGCCTCTCTGCGACTGCTGGCCTCGGCCCGTTCCGCTGGAAAGAAGATCGCTTTTCGAGGTGTGGAACTCACCGTGGAACCACTCGGTGAGAATAGCTTCGAGGGTGTTAAGATCGCCATCTTCAGCGCAGGCGGGGGGATCTCCAAGGAATTTGCCCCTCATGCCGTCAGGGCCGGGGCAGTCGTTGTGGATAACTCCTCAGCTTTCCGCATGGATCCCAAGGTTCCACTCGTTGTCCCTGAGATCAATGGAGACGATGTGGCAACTCACTCCGGGATCATTGCCAATCCGAATTGCACGACTGCCATTTCCCTCATGGCACTGCATCCGCTGCATCAGGCTTTTGGCCTCAGGAGGATTATCGCATCGAGTTATCAGGCAGTTTCCGGGACGGGTGCGCGTGCCATTGAGGAACTTCGTGACCAGGTGAATGCCATCGCTTCGGGAAATCCCGTCGTGAAGGATGTCTATCCGCATCAGATTGCTTTCAACCTGCTTCCCCATGTCGATTCGTTTCTAGAAGATGGTTATACCCGTGAAGAAATGAAGATGCAGTTTGAGGGACGCCGCATCCTGCATTTACCCGAACTCACGGCATCTGTGACCTGCGTGCGGGTGCCTGTTTATCGGGCCCATTCCGTGGCCATCACTGCGGAATTTGACAGACCCGTTTCACTTCAAAAGGCTCGTGAGGTTATCAATGCCGCCCCAGGGGTGAAACTCCATGACGATCCTGCCACAGCCACTTATCCGATGCCGATCGAGGTGAGTGGGCAGGATGATTGTCAGGTGGGACGGTTGAGGCTTGATTGCGCACTGCCCAATTCCCTGACCTTCTGGGTCTGCGGTGACCAATTGCTCAAGGGGGCGGCGCTCAATGCCGTCCAGATTGCAGAACTGCTCTAACGGGTCTATTCTCTCTGCCATGCCGACATACGAATACGAGTGCAGCCGATGCAAGAAGGGGTTTGAGGCCTTTCAGTCGATGAAAGACGATGCTTTTACGATCTGCCCCAAAGAGAAGTGTCGAATGAAAACATGGGGGAAGGGCAAGGTAAAACGGCTGATAGGAACCGGGGCTGGGCTGATATTCAAGGGCTCAGGGTTCTATATCACCGATTATAGAAGCGAAGGGTACAAGAAGGCTGCGAAAAGCGATGTGCCGACTGCAGCTAGTCCACCCAAGAGTGAAGGAGCTGCGCCAGCCACAAAAGCAGAGAGCTCCAAGAGCAACACTTCCGAAGTCTCAAAACCGAAGAAGGCCTCCGAAAAATAGGATGAGTGTGAAATTCTGTTCCTCATGCGGAAGAGAAAGCGTTACCGATAAGTCTTATTGCATTGATTGTGGCGGGGTCTTGATGGCCGATAAAAATGTCGATGGAGGCACTCTCTCCTCCTCTCAAAGGCTAGCCACGATTCGAAAAAACCAGTTTTCCAAGGATGCATTTTCCCAACCACATTTTCTGTTGAGATTTCTCAGAGTGCTTTTTCTGCTCCTAGTCCTGGCAGTCATTGGGTCGGTAGTACTTGCAGTGATGAAACCAAAAGATGACTTTCCATTACCTCCGCCTTCAGCGCCTGTAGTGAATGCACCGGTACTTGTGGATCGAGCTATCAATAGGGCTCGATTCGGTCAATCGGGTATTCCCTTGTCCGTGATCAATGCCCTGCTGCTGACGAAGGTTCATTTTCAATGGACGCTGCCCTACGAGAAGATACCCGTGCCTGTGTGGAAAGGATGCCGGGTCATCCTTGGGGAGGGGGGGCTCGGGTATCATTTCGAGATAACCTTCATGGATCATCCAATTTACTTTACCGAGACCTTCCGTCTGGCCGGAAGCTCGCGTCAATGGAATCTCGAACCTCTATCCGGGAATATTGGACTCCTGCCTTTTGATGGATCTTTTCTTAAGATACTGACTCCCTTGATGGCTGCCAGCATCTCTTCCGTGAGTCATGAACTGCATGAAATCTCTTTATCCGATACGATAAAAATCCATTCGGGGATGGTGGAATTTTCCGGTCATTAGTCTCGCCGTGACTTGGAAATCATGTGTTCAGCAAATCGGGAGGGTTGGCTTAAGGGGAATGTACCTGCTTGCAACGGCTCTCTTTGCCCCCCCTCTCCTTTTGGCAAATTCCCCTTCGCTTTCCCATGATGGCACCTTTGCTTTGACCGGCAGCGATGTTCTTGCAACGGATCGGTTTTCCAGATCGCTATCCGGGTATGAGAAGGAGTTTTATAAGGCAACAGGTTACCCTCATGGCGATGCACCTCCCGTGATCGTCGTACTGCGTGAGACAAGTGATGCCGTGAACTTGCCCGGAGGTCACGCGGTTCTGAGAGTGGACGCGGTGGAGGGCAATTCCTTAAGGATTCAGGTCGATATCTCCAAGGATTCAACTGGTGATCCCTCCACGAGCATGAAACTCGTTCAGGCAATGCTGCTTCGCGAATATTATAATGGAAAGGCCCCGCTCTCAGGATCTCAAATTCCAGATTTCCCTCCATGGTTGCTTCATGGCCTGGGAAAGTTATCCAAACCCGATGCAAAAATCGCCGAGATACCATCGTCATATCTCAAGGGTTCCGCGCCGCCGACGATCGCTGATTTTCTGATACAGAAAGCCACCGATGATTCCAACGGCTCGTTGCTTGATATCTATGATTCAACAGCTGCCAATTTGCTGATTGCAGGATTGAAATCCACAGGAGGAGAGAAGTCATTTCAGGGCTGGATTGGTCGATTTGATCCCCAATCCCCAGATCGTGGCCCGTCAAGCTGGCCCCGTGGATGGTCGATGCAATCGGTGGAGCGGCGATGGTTACTGCTGATGGCACACAACTCAGGAGAGGACTCCGACAGCACCTCATTGCTTGGTGTGGATGAGACACTCGGCCGCTATGATCAAATTTTACAGGAAGTGACAACTCCCGATCATTCATTGGCCCTCTTGAAAAAACAAAAGGGTGAGGCATTCCTCATCGGTGAACTTTCTTCCCGTTTCATAGCACTCAGGCTTCAGGCCAACCCAGTTGCCATCCCGCTTTTGGATGAAGTGATCCATCTCTGCTCGAAGCTGAAGAAACTCCCGGATAAGAAAATCAGAGAGAAAGAAAAAAACCTGCTCTCGATGCGGCAGGAAACCAAAAAGCGGGCCCAGGCCATCGAGGCTTATCTTGATTGGATTGAAGCCGCCAAACTTCCGGTTCGCAGCGGACTCTTTGATAAATTGCTGAAGTCTTCCGATTCTTCCGTACAAAAAGGCCCCATAGGCCGCTATCTTGACACTGTGGAGGCAAGGGGATGGTAGGGGCTGGGAAAAGTCGACGCTGTGACACTTGCATGATGCCTTCTCATCTCTATGATTACGGGATGCTTTTTCTCACCCGGCGTGAACAGATTGTCCTTGTCCTGATTCTGACTGCCCTGCTTGCAGGGGTGGGGATCCGTCATTTTCGCATGATGCATCTGCTCCCGGGAAATAAGTCCGCCATTTCCAACACACACTAGCCCTGCCTGTGAAAGTTTCCGGATTCAACGAAGCCGTGGCTGCCGCCGTGGAAAATGACCCGAAGTTCCGTCCTGAAGGGTATCAGTTTCTCAGAGAGTCGCTTGAGGCCACCATCAAGAAAAGATCCAAGGGGAAGCAACCCCAACCTGTCTCCCAGCATGTGAGTGCCGACGAACTCTTAGAGGGGTTCCGAAAAGTGGCTCTCAAGGAATTCGGTCCCATGGCTACCACGGTTCTTGATTACTGGGGTATTCACTCATGCCGGGATATCGGAGCGATGGTCTTTCATCTCGTGGAGGCAGGAGCCTTTGGCAGAACTGAGGAGGATAATCCTCAGGGATTCGAGCAGGGATTTGATTTTCATGAAGCCTTCGTCGCCCCTTTTCTCCCTCCCATCCCGGAAAATTCCTCTCCTGACACAGCCTCGCAACCCTCGTTTTTCACCACATGAACCGGCTCATTTTTCTCATGATTCTTCCCGTTAACATTCTTTTCCAATCACTCTCCGCAGCCCCTCAGCATGGTTCTTCAAAAGTTGATGATGCCGTGATGACAAAGTCTGCCAGTGCCTCCCGTGAGCCCTCTGCAAGCAGGCCTCAGGTATTCACCTATCCCAATGGTCTCACTCTCATCGTTGAGGAGAATCACTCCGCACCCGTGGCCAGCGTGCAGGCATGGTGCAAGACAGGCTCCATTCATGAAGGCAAACTCCTGGGTGCCGGTCTTTCCCATATTCTGGAGCATATGCTATTCAAGGGAACCACATCCCGTGCGCCTGGCGTGATTGCCAGTCAGGTGCAGGATCAGGGAGGTTATATCAATGCCTACACCTCCTATGATCGCACGGTCTACTGGATCGATGTGCCCGCCAAGGGGGTGACTCAGGCGGTTGATATCCTGGCCGATGCCATGATGAATGCGACCATGCCTCCGGCGGAATACACCAAGGAACAGGAAGTCATCCGACGTGAGTTTGCAATGGGATATGATAACCCCGACCGCACCGCATCACTCCTTCTCTTCCGCACCGCATTCAACCAGAGTCCCTTCAAGGAACCGGTGATCGGCCACCTCGATATCTATAACAAGCTCTCGAGGGAGGATGTGCTCGAGTATTACAAGAAACGCTATGTCCCGAACAATCTCTGCTTTGTGGTCGTCGGTGATGTGAATGCCGAGGATATCCACAATCAACTGGGAGCCTATTTTGAAAAATATCCCAGGGTCGCCTTGGAGCCGGTTCCCGTCGCAGAAGAACCCCATCAGTTGGGAAAAAAGGAAGGCCGCGATTATTTTCCGACCGATCTCAGCAGGATGAACATCGCCTGGCGGGCACCGGGGGCGACGCGTCCCGATGCTCCGGCGGTTGAGGTTCTGGCGGCTGTGCTCGGCGCTGGAAGCAGCTCCATCCTGAACACCGAAGTCCGGGAAAAAAAAGGGCTCGTTCATCAGATTGGAGCGGGGCTCTATTCACTGACTCCCACCGAGGGACTCATCTACATCGGTGCGATCTCCGACCCGGAAAAACGGGATGCCGCAGAAAAGGAAATCCTCTCCCAGGTAGAGCGTATCGCCAGGGATGGAATTACAGAAACCGAACTGACAAAGGTCAGGAAAGGAATGTTGGCGGAGCATTATCAGAGCCTGAGTACGATGCGAGGCATCGCTTCGGACTATGGCAACGGATGGCTGATGACGGGGAATCCCGAGCAGGGAAGGCGTTACCTGGAGGCCATCGAGCGTGTCACCGTTGCTGATGTCCGACGCGTGGCAGCACAGTTTCTCAAGCCTGACGGATTGACCGTCACTTCGCTTGATCCAATCGCAAAAAAACAGTCTTCCTCACCAAGCGTTTTAAAAGGCTCAGATAGTGAAACCAAGAAAGTGGAACTCGCCAACGGACTTCGCGTTCTCATTCATGAGGACAAGCGCCTGCCGTTGGTTTCAATCAATGCCGTCTTCCGCGGAGGACTGCTGAGTGAAACACCTGAAAAAAACGGCATCTCCGCCCTTCTGGCCAGCACGATCATCAAGGGAACAACGACCCGCACAGCCCAGCAGATCTCCGAATCAATCGAGCATCGGGGAGGCTCCATTGGTGCCGGATCGGGAAATAACAGCATCTCTGTCTCCGTAGAGGTCATGAAGGATGATCTGGCCTTCGGAATGGAACTGCTCTCTGATGTGCTGGCACATGCCACCTTTCCCAACGCCGAAATCGCCTTGGAAAAAGACACTCAACTAGCTTCCATCAAGGCCGAGGATGATCAGATTACTGCTGTTGCGAGAAATCTCCTCAAGCCGAGACTTTACGGAAATCATCCCTACGCGCTTCGTGCCAACGGCTCTCCGGAGACAGTTTCATCCATCACAGCAGATCAGCTCAAGGCTTGTCGCAATCAACTGATCGTCGGTCGCAACGGAGTGCTGTCCATCTTTGGAGCGGTGAATGGCGAGGAGGCACTGACGCTGGCTAAAAAGGAATTCGGTTCCCTGCCTGCCGGAGAAAAAGCCCTTGTCAAACCACCGCTGCCAGCACCGCTTGCAGAATCGGTTTCAGCATCTGCGGAGAAACCGAAACAACAGGCTGTCATCATGAAAGGCTATCTTGGCACGAGCCTTGACCATGCTGACCGACCAGCACTCGAATTGATCGAAACCGCCTCCAGTGATCTTGGATCGAGATTTTTTGTCCGTATCCGGGAAAAACTAGGTCTGGCGTATTTTGTGGGAGCCTCCAATTCCAGTGGGCTGGCTCCCGGAGCCTTTGTATTCTATCTGGGCACAGATCCTAAAAAGGTCGATCTCGCCCGGCATGAATTTGACGACGAGATTGCCAAACTGGCAACCGATGGGCTGACCCAGATCGAGTTGGATCGGGCCAAGGCCAAGCTTCTGGGAGCAGAGGCCATACGCAACCAGTCAAGCGCTGCTCTTGGCGGCCTCAGTGCAACCAACGAGCTCATGGGGTTGGGCTACGATCATAACAAGGGTCGCACCGCAGAAATCGAAAAGGTGACACTTGAAGACATTCACCGTGTGGCTCAGAAATACTTTAGGGATGGCAAAAGCGTTGAAGTTATTGTCGGTCCTCCAGCATCAAAAAATGCACCACCCCTTCATCAACCGTAAGGTAAGACTAAAGCATTTTAGGCTGGAGGGTGAAGGTGCAAATTTCATCAGTAATCAGATCAATTTGCTCCATGCATTTTTCGACTTTGATTTATAGCACATCATGGATCAGCCTTGAGCTAGGCTCCTACTGAACTCCTTCAGTCTACAGCCTTCATACTAAACACCTTTCCCATATGGCCGAAATCCAACAATCCACCAATTCCGCTGATCTCACCCAGCGCTTCATCGAGTTTATTATGATGCAGGCCCAGCAGGCCGCACTCTGTCTCGGTCAGATCCCTCATCCCTCAAGCGGGAAACCCGAGGTCAATCTCGAAGCCGCACGCATGTTCATCGATCACCTTGAAATAGTTAAGGAAAAGACCCGTGGAAATCTCAGCAAGGATGAGGAAAAGATCCTCACAAGCATCCTGAGCGAGCTCCAGCTTGCCTTTGTCCATGTGGCCAAGGGAAGCGGGGAACAGGGTGCTGCCGAACCTCCTGCGACTTCAGAAACTCATGATGCTGAGCCAACGGCCCATGCGGAGCCTGCTGTCGAGAAAGTTGCTGACCAAAGCGAGGACGAGAGCAAAAAGAAATTTACCAAAAGCTACGGAGCTTGAGTTGACTGATTGCGCTGGCAGAGCACTAATACCATCTTTCTGAGATAGCTAGACTATATGGCGCAGGAGTTTTGGTGTGTGGTGAGGCGGAAGACCGAGGGCTACCTTTAGGTAACCTGAGGGATGACAACGATGCCACACGCCAAAAGAACCAGCAAGAGAGTCCAGTTAATGATGAAAGATGGTATAACTCCAGCCGACTTGGCGAAATGGCAGACGCAAAGGACTTAAAATCCTTTATCCCGAAAGGGGTGTGTGGGTTCGAGTCCCACAGTCGGTAGGTGTGCATCAGGGCGTGTGGCTGAAAAAAATACTTGCAGGGGGTGCAAGTATGATATACCGAACATATGAACGGTATATGAGCTTAACACCACGACAGAGTCAGATTCTTGCCTTCATCCGCGATTGTGCCGAGGAACGAGGTGGCGTTCCTTCGTTGCGAGAGATCATGGAGGAGTTCGGTTTCAGTTCCACAGCCACCGTGGCGAGTCATCTGGATCTTCTGGAGAAAAAGGGAGTCATTAGCCGTCAGGCAGGTCGTTCCCGAAACATCATTTTGAAGGATTTAGCACCGCGTCACCGTGATCAAGGCAAGGAATCGATGGCGATTCCCGTGTATGGAATGATCCCGGCAGGACTTCCCGAAGGTCAGGAACAGGAAACGGATCGCTTCATTTCAGTTGATCCGGGAACAATCAGACTGCCCTCCAATGCCAAGACCTTTGCGCTCGAGGTGAGGGGAGACTCTATGATCGGAGCCGGTATTCTGGATCGCGATCTGGTCATTATGGAAATGATCCAACCCCGTCACCGTGACATTGTGGCGGCCCTCATCGATGGCGATGTGACCCTCAAACGGTATCTGATCGAGAAGGGTTCTCCCTTTCTTCACGCGGAAAATCCGCTCTATCCCGATTTTATTCCTGCTCAGGAACTGCTGGTTCAAGGAGTCTTTAGGGCACTGATACGGATCAATCGTTAAAATGCATACCCGCCAATTATCATGAAAAAAATACCAGCATCACCTTTCAATGAAGATCTGTGGCAATGGGCGGCTGATCAGAAAGTAAGGATTTCACGCTCAAGCCGATTCCCTCAGAGAAGCAGACGAGGCATCCCGTCAATCTCGAATGCGTTATTAACTCGCATCCGGGCGATTCTGAAGAAGCACCTCTGATATCAATCAGGATTCAGTGCAGCGTTTCCTGAGAGCGGCTTAAGTAATAGTATGGTCATCAATTTGCGAGCGCCATGTCGTCGGATGGCAAGGAGCAAGCGAAGCGGATGTAGTCAATACGCTACAGCCCAAGTGATGCAACACCGCCAAACGGCACCATGCCGCCGTCAAAGAATGGCTATAGAATTGCTTAAACCGCTCTAATATCCGACATGTCCGATCTTGGTCTTGCCACGGAAGATCCAGTAAATACTGGCAGTATAGGCCAGTACAATCGGCACCCCGATCACAGCGATCACAAGCATGTTGGCCAGTGTCTTCTGGGAGGAGGCCACATTGTAGATGGTAAGGCTGTTTGCGGGATCAGGATGGGAGATCACCAAGTTTGGGAAATAGGAAATGCCCAAGACGGCCATGAGCAGCACCATGGTGAGGCAGGATGCCAGAAAGGCCCCCATTTCATAACCCGCTCGAATGATTCCAGGAATGGACAGGGCGACGATGATATTCAGAATCAGAACCGCAAACCCATACGGGCGGTTTCTCATCACTCCTAGAAGGTTCGGGCATTCAAAGAAGGTGTCCAAATTAAAGAGAATGAACAGCACGAGAAAGGCCCCAATGAGCCATGGAACCCAGCTCCGGATTTCTGCCTGTAGCGCACCTTCTGTCTTCAACACCAAGTAGATGGCACCATGCATGGCAAACAGGGCCACCACTGTGAGACCGAGAAGGAGTGAATAGGGGTTGAGAAGTCCAATGAATGTGCCTACGTAATCTCCTTCGGCATTTAGAGGGATCCCTCTGGTAATGTTTCCCATGGCAACCCCGATCAGCAATGCCGCCAGAAAGCTGCCGAGGCTAAAGGCAATATCCCAGGCCTGACGCCATGTCTTGCCAGTCTCCTTGCTACGGAACTCAATGGCAACCGCCCTAAAAATAAGCGCTACAAGAAGCAGCATGAAGGCATTGTAAAATCCCGAAAAGACCGTGGCGTAGGCCCCCGGAAAAGCAGCAAAGAGAGCGCCGCCGCCGGTGACAAGCCAAACCTCGTTACCATCCCATACTGGTCCTATTGAGTTGAGCAGAATACGGCGGTCATGGTCATTTTTAACAAAAAGGTGGAGGATGCCCACGCCAAGGTCAAATCCGTCAAGGATCGCATATCCGGTGAACAGCACGCCAACGAGGATGAACCAGACAGTATTAAGATCGGGTAGTTGCATGGTAGTGTAGAAAATTAGGCGCGGGCTTGTTTGGAAAACAGATCCTCGGGATCGACACCGGGAGCCAAGGTATGGTGACCCTCATCGTCATCAGGACCATGCTGGATCTTCTTGTTGAGGAGATAAATAAAGGTGATGAACAGGAGAATGTAGATCAGGGCAAACAGAATGATTGAGAAAACCACCTGATTGGCCTGCACCACACGGGAAAGTCCGTCGGATGTGCGTAGGAGGTTATAGACGATCCATGGTTGGCGTCCGATCTCCGCAGTAAACCAACCTGCCTGATTTGCAATTTGCGGCCCCAACACTGAGAAGACCAGAACCCAGAGAAAGGCTCTCACAGCGGGTAGATCGGTACGGAAGAGAAGTCCGTTGCGCAGCAAAAGAAGCGATACGAAGGCGATGGCGAAGATGATCGATCCAATGATGATCATGACATGATAGAATTGAAAAGTCGCACCAACCATCGGCCAGTAAGTGGGACGAATCTTGGCAAGTTCCCCGGTGCTCATGCCGGGATGCCTCGCGGCCAGGAATGCATCATCGGGGAGTTCATTGAGTCCGAGGACCGGAGTGCGGAAATTATGAAAACTCAGGAAACTAAGCAGGCCGGGAATTTTGGGCCCGATCGTCTCGCGTTTGTTCTGATCGACATAGCCGAAGAGTGTCATTGGTGTGGCCTCCTCGGTTTTATAGACGCCTTCCATGGCAGCAAGTTTGATCGGCTGATTGCGCACCACGCCCCTGGCCGTGACATCCGCGCTCACCATTTGTAAAATGCTGGTGACGGAGGCAAAGATCACCGCAACGGTAATGGAGGCTTTGGCAAACTTCTGATGTTTACCCTTGAGCAGATACCAGGCACTGATGCTGATGATGAGGAAAGCTCCCGTGAGCCATGCTCCAAGGACAACATGGGTGAGCCTCTCCATGGAAGAGGGGTTCAAGACCATGGCCCAGAAATTATCCACGACGGCCCGGACATGACCCAGATCCTCAGCCTGCACGATATAGCCCGATGGGAGAGGCGTGTGGACGCCTTTCGTAATCTTCTCGAGATGAAATCCGGCAGGTGTCTGCATCCATGAGTTGGCGACGACGATCCAGATAGCACTGAAATGCGCGCCGAGAGCCACCATGCACGTGGCAAAAAAGTGCATCTTTGGACCCACCTTGTCCCAGCCGAAAAGTAGCAATGCAAGGAAGCCTGACTCCAGAAAGAAGGCAAAAATCCCCTCGGCAGCAAGGGCACTGCCAAAAATATCACCGACAAACCGAGAATAGGCCGCCCAGTTGGTTCCGAATTCAAACTCCATCACGATACCGGTGGCAACCCCGATTGCAAAAACCAGTCCGAAGACCTTTGTCCAGAAATGTGCGAGCTGATGGAAGAGGGGATTTTTTGTCTTGATGTAGATTCCCTCCATGATGACGAGCAGGACACCGAGTCCAATCGTCATGGGTGGATAAATGTAATGAAAGGCTACAGTCAGCGTAAACTGGATGCGGGATAGAATTTCAACGGACATAACACCGCAGATATAAACACCGCAGACTTGCGTTTTGCAACAGAAAAAGAATTATCGTTCTTTAATGTTAGTTATTGTAATACAAGATTGGTAATTCCTGAAAGAACACCGGGGAATCGGAGCAACTTGGGGACGATAAAATGAGCCAGTCTTGGATTTTGGGAGAGAAGCCGGGTCAGGTGATTGACCCCCAGCTTGCCCCGATAGAGCTCTTTATGCGCTGCAATATATTTTCTTTCCTGATCACCGTGAGAGGTCTCACGGCGCGATGATAAAATTTTTGCGAGCAGTGTTCCGGAGCGAAGTGCAAAGGCGATTCCTTCCCCGGTAAACGGCTCGACAACCCTCGCGGCATCGCCGCAGAGATAGACTCCGTCACGGGCCACGCTGCGTGGTTTTGGTCTGCTGATCGGGGAGATGCTGCGCCAGGCGATTGCCGAACTGACCTGATAGCGGACTTCGGCCTCCTTTCGCAGTTTGCGCATGGCTCCGGCATTGGAAACTAGACAGAGATTTGCAATTCCGTTTCCAAGATCGGCAATTCCACCATAGCCATTGTGATAGAGATGCATTTCCAACGCACCTCCATATCCCACGGGGTGAGGAATATGAGTCTGTAAACCGACCCGATCATCCCGTCTGGGAGCCGAAAGCATGCGAAGATACCTCGCCACGGTGGAATTCCGTCCATCGGCAGCCACAATTTGAGGAGCCCTGCCGACTATTCCCTGAGAGGAGGTGACTTCCCAGAGAGTTCGCAAACGATGGAGGCTGGTAATGGTAGTACCGTCTTGGAAGTCCACACCCTCTTCCTGGGCGCGCTCCGTCAGCAGGGCATCGAACTCACGCCTTCTGACCACCACTTCTTCATTGCCTTGAGAAAGAGGCAACTCAATTGTATGACCCCCTGCGACCGAAAATCGGATTGCCCGAACAGATGTGGTGGGCAATTCCAGAACACGCGAGGATAAGCCAAGCCGCTCCAGCACAGGCCACGCGGAGGGATTCAGACAATCTCCGCATACCTTGTCCCGTGGAAAGCGGGAGGAGTCGATCATGAGAACCCTCATTCCTTTTTCAGCGCAAAGAATGGCGCAGGAACTTCCTGCCGGCCCCGCGCCGACAATGATGAGATCGTATGCTTTCACACGAAAGTCTCCGAGACTGTATCCGCAAGAAGCCTTCCTTTTCGGGTGAGCATCCAGCGATCG
>CAIJRY010000003.1 GCA_903823215.1 uncultured Spartobacteria bacterium | reverse complement strand
CGATACTCTCACCGGAGTCCGCCTGCCTCAGGATACGGATTTTCTCTTCTGTCGTGTACTTCTTGCCTTTCATGTCTTTTTGGGTTGGTTATCCCAAAAGACTAACACACCAACTGGCTCAAATCCGCTGAGTCACGTCACCGTTGTTGTTCCAGAGGTGGTGATCTGGATTATCGGTGAGGCGTATAGCCAGAATCGACTGACTCCGTATTGATGTGCTCATGGTGTGCTTCCTCCAGTTGGTTGGAACACCTAGGAACCCAGACAACAAAAAAACCGCTGATCGATCAGGATCGGCGGTTTATGTGCCCAGAGAGATTTTTGTTCAGCGGATTTCTCCCCGCTGCACATCGGCCCGCTTTCGCTGACCAGCCACCGTAGGGATTCTCTGTCCTCGGTTGGCAGCCCTTGGTGTTACCCAGAGGCATTCCTGATGTTGCGTTCAATAAACCAAAGCGTGAGCTACTTTGCAATCACGTCGTGTGTCATAAAAACAACTCCCATTATGCATTCTTGACAGTTACCAATGCCCCTATAACGATGAAAAGCATGAAAGACTTACGAGCGTTTGTAGCCTTTCTGATTTTTTTAATCCCTCTAACTGGGTGTGCGTCCTTTATTCAAGGGTATCAGGTAGCAAAGTCCCAAAACGAAATTTCTTCAAAAATGAATGCCTTGATGGGCCGCTCATCTCAGGATGTTGTTCTAGCCCTTGGAGCACCCACTCAGATCCAATCAGTCGCAGGAATCGAGGTTTACAAGTACCACCAAAATTATGGGACTCGAACGCAAGCATCTGCGGTGCCCAATCAATATATAGTAAACGCCTCAGCAAATTCGTGGGAAAGTTATGACAGTGTAAATGTATACTTTAAGAATGGCGTAATGATTAAATGGGATGGGTATGTTCAGAGATAATTGATACCCTCTAAACGGCTATCTGGATAGAGGATGACCTGATTCTTGGTGGTAGCGTCACAGGTCTCTCAGATGATTTCTATATTGTAAGCCAATCAGTCGACACGCACGACACACGACAGGACGGATGCCCTACTTCCTAAAACACGTCTAGGAATGTGCAACACAACACGAATCCGTTAATGCGGATATATGAGGAATATGGTGGGGGCAAAAAGCTTGTTGCTGTTTTGTTGCTCTTTTTTTGGCACTTTAGCGCACGACGTTGCTTATCGTTGCGAGAGTAATTTTCTCTCCGTGTAGGCTATGGAGCCTTTATTTAAGCCAATCCTCAGGTTTTACAGAGTAAAATTGGGATGGTAGCGCGTACGGGACTCGAACCCGTGCACCAGCCTTGAGAGGGCTGTGTCCTAACCGACTAGACGAACGCGCCACAAGAGCCGATTACTCTGAGGGATTCAAGGGAAACTGGCAAGGAGAGAGATTACAGACTATATGATCCTCATGGTCTTATATATCAAAAGAGGATGCCCTTGGTGTGATGACGCAGAGGCATGGCTCTCTGCACACGGCATTGCCTACACGGCTTTCGATGTCCTGTCGAATTCCAAGGATTATGACGCCATGAGAAAGATTTCGGGTCAGAGCAAAGCCCCTGTTCTTGTCACAGAAAAGGGGCGGGTTCTGGCCGACTTTGGCTTGGAGGATCTACCGGAGTTTTTGAACGGTTAGTTTGATACGGAGGCCAGTCGCAGCGCTTGCAGGCTAGCCAAAGCCTTCCCCGAATCGATGCTGTCGCAAGCCTTTCCGATCCCCTCTTCCAGAGTACCCCCTACTCCGGCCAGATACAAGGCGGCTCCGGCATTCAGGATGATCATCTCCCGCGCAACTCCCTGTTCTTGATTGGAGAGGATGGCAAGGATTCGTTCGGCGTTTTCGAAAGCATCCCCTCCTTTGAGTCCGGCATAAGAAGAGGCTAAAGGGAGCCCCAGTTGCTCAGGATGGAGCTCAAAAGAATCCAACACTCCGCCACACAGCGAGAATACATGCGAGAGGCCCGTTACCGTAAGTTCATCAATCCCCACTCCCTCCGTATCTCCGTCAGCCGAATCCACCGGTGGATCGCCACAAACCGCCCACGCCTTGTTTCTCCCCATCAACCTCATTGCACCGGCATACTGAGGAAGCATCGAACGGCGGTACACTCCGGTGAGTTGACATTCCGGCATCACGGGATTCAGGAGGGGGCCGAGCAGGTTAAAAATCGTGGTCTGTCCGCGCATCGCCATCGAGCGGCGAATCGGAGCTATGAGTGCCACGGCTGGATGAAAGTCCGAGGCGAGCAGGAAGACGCAACCTGACCGATCCAGAATTTCAGGGATCCTCTGCATCTCGAGATGCAGGGTGACCCCAAGGGCCTCCAGCACATCAGCACTGCCACAACGGGAGCTTACTGCGCGATTACCATGCTTGACAACTCTCCCTCCAGCTCCAGCCACAACGAACATGGCCGCGGTCGAGATATTCATCAACCCGGCCTTATCTCCTCCTGTTCCGCAAAGTTCCACAAGAGGACGGTTCTCATCACGATCAATCTCGGGACGGACCGCCCGCTTCAAAAGCTCCATGGAAAATCCGGCCAACTCTTCGGCAGACTCTTCCCGTTGATTGAGCTGCGTGAGGAACTCTTCCTTAAACTTCGTAGGAACTCCTTGAGCGCAGAGCAACTCGATGGAAAGGGCTATCTCTTCATGCGACAGGGGAATACTTACAGATGGATTTGGGAAGAGCGTATCCATGAGGTTTAACGAAGCACGAGGGCCATGGCAGTGAAGAGTAGTAGTGCTCCGGCAAAACGCCAGCCCATCACGCGGGAATGATGGGCCAAGGGAGAGGCTCCGGCCAAGGAACCAAAGATCCAGACCAACAAAACACTCCAGAGGCATCGCGAACCGTAGAGTATATTGGTCATCGTCGCACTCCCGTAGAGTCCGATTGCCGAATACATTCCTAGAGCCTGAAGCCCCAACAAAAGGGCTCCCGCAAGGAGCCACCGCATTCCAGGTATGGAAAAGCGCACTTCCCCGAAGCTCTCTTTCGCATGGCGCATCTGCTTGAGCAGAGATGGAAGATAAAACATGGAGCAAACTCCCGTCACTCCGAACATGACCGGGGCAAATCGGGTGTAACCGATGAGAGGCACCCATCGCTGCACCAGCACATCGGTCATGGCAAAGAGTGAAGCCGCGCCAAGCGACCACGCGACCGTCACCGCCAATCTCCCATGATGCCCAGCGGGAGCATAGGAAATCATGCCGATGCCGATACTCGCCAGGAGGGATGCAATCCACCAGGATGCTGGCAGGGCTCGACCGATAAGGAGCACCGAGAACAGGGCTACCAGAATCACCTTAGTTCCAAGCAGTGGTGTGGCCACGGAAACATCCCCGGCCGCAATGGCCCGGAAAGTGGCGATCTGCCCCAGAAAAAAGAGAATCCCGCATGCAACGGGAGCAAAATATGAAAAGATCCCCATCTGACCACCGGGAAAGAGCCAGAATATCTGGAACAAGAGTGCCAACACGACATTGCAGACAAAATTAACCAAGCTGCCGGATAGACCGGCACCGAGGGAACGCTTCACGGCAATAGCCCCGCAAGCATAGCCAAATGCCGCACTCAGTGGAAGCAACAGGACACCCGAACTCACGACGGGAGCATCCCGGCGAGCAAACCGGCGAGCTCCAACGCCGGCCATTGACCCGGTACCTGTGGCTTCCCCAGCCATCCGTAGCAGAGAGGGGCTCCAAATCCACAGAGCACAAGTCTGGAGAAGCGCCCGGCTGGACCCATTCCCATCGTGGTGACGGGAATTGGAAGCTCCGCCATTTGAAGTTCTATGAGTCGTCGAAGGTCGTCCCGATCCTCAAGCCAGGTCGCCACTTTAAAAATGTCGGCCCCTTGATCAGCGGCACGGGTTGCGAGTTTTGTGAGCGCGGCAAGGTTTGGCGTGGCAGTAAAATCATGGTGCGAAAGGATCACTGTTTTCCCATGTTGGTGCGTGGCGGCAATAACTGGGTTCAATTCTTTTGCTGATCTAAGCTCGATATCCAATGCCGAGGCCCACGGGAGAGCAGCTTCCAGAATTTGCCGACGTCGGGATAAGGAGAGCCCCCCTTTTCCTCCCTCATCGGGATGTCTTGCCGTTGCGATGACAGGAATCGACCATATTGAGGGGAGCACCTTCTGCGAGAGAGAGTCAAGCCGTACCTCAAGTAGATCGAGAGGGAGCTTGCCCTTTGATTCACCATTAAGGAGCTTGAGTCCACTTGCATGATGAAGCGTACCGACTACAAGTGGACGATTGAGG
>CAIJRY010000002.1 GCA_903823215.1 uncultured Spartobacteria bacterium | reverse complement strand
GCTTTAATAAATCGAAGTTGAGTTTTTTATTTTGAAGCAGAATTTCTCCGATGGAATAGAAATGATTCACGAAATTGTTGGCAAACAGTGCGGCCAGATGCAAGGTCTTTCGATCGTCCGAATCGATTTGGTGCACTGAACCGGAAAGTTTATCTGCCAATTCCTGAAGTTTCATCAGGTTTGCCGTCTCACGGGCGATGACAAGCTCTTCGTTGGTGGACACCACAAGGGCAAGCAGGCGGGAGTCGGTGGTGGTGATTCTTCCTGAGGCACCCCGTCCATGGACGGCGTTCAAGGCCGGATCAAGGATCGCTCCGAACACACGCAGGTGATCAAGCGTGCGCTGACGCACAGCTGCGGAATTCTCGCCAATCACACCCGTGAAAATCAATGCATCGACGCGATCCAACGATGCCGTCAGGGCAAGCAAATGTCGGGCAAGCCTGTAACAGAAAACCTCCACGGCAAGATGTGCCTTCCGATTTCCATCTTCCTCCGCCGCAAGGAGCGTGCGCATGTCACCGCTGATCTCCGAGATACCAAGCAGGCCGCTTTTCTTGTTTAGAATATCGGTGATTCCGGCAAGGGAAAGCCCCGTTCTTTGCTGGATGAAAAGCAGGACATTGGCATCGAGATCGCCGCAACGTGTCCCCATGACAAGACCATCCAAAGGAGTAAATCCCATGCTGGTATCGACGCTCTTTCCCTCTTTGATGGCGCAGACACTCGACCCATTGCCAAGATGTGCGGTCAGAAGTTGCAGTTCTCCGAGGGGGCGTCCAAGCAGGGCGGCAGCCTGAGCCGAGACAAAACGGTGGCTTGTTCCGTGAAATCCGTACTTGCGAACCCTATGCTGTTCATACCATTCGCTTGGCACGCCATACATATATGCACGGGGTGGAATGCTCTGATGAAATGCCGTATCAAAAACAGCCACCTGCGGAAGATCGGGAAATTTTTTGCGGGCCACATGAATCCCCAGCGCATTGGCTGGAGCATGTACAGGAGCGATATCGCTACAGGTAGCAATAGCGGCTTCGGAGATATCGTCTAACAAGATGCTCTCATTGAATTTCTCCCCCCCGTTGACGACCCGATGCCCCACGGAATCAATGTGGTAGGAAGCGAGTTGCCGGAGCACTTCATCCAGAGCCTCGGCATGACCGGCGGATGGAATAGAAATGACTTCCTTACCGCCATCGGCACGCTTGAATTCAAGAACAGCCTCGCTACTGTTGAGTCTCTCTGCCAAGCCCGAAACCTCCAGCTTTCCACTCTCGGGATAAACCAGAGCGAACTTGAGGGAACTGCTCCCCGAATTGATGACCAGCACCAAGGGGTTATCTTCACCGGAAGCCTGTGTATGGGTGTTTTTCATCAGGTGTGTCACTCTTAGTTTTTCATGGTCAAAATCGCCAGTTTATAAGAATAAACAAATCTATTCAAGAATCTTTAGTCCTTTTTATTTTTTTCCATAATAGCTTTGCCGAGGTAACATTTTCACTGTAAAATCGTCGTCGTTGTGAACATGACACCAGACTTCGCCACGACCGATGCCAATGAGGCGGTAGCATCGGTGGCTTATCGCCTTTCAGAAACCATAGCGATCTATCCCATCACCCCTTCGTCGGCGATGGCCGAGTCGTGTGATGAGTGGGCAGCCCGCGACAAGCCCAATCTCTGGGGTGACATTCCCAAGATGGTGCAGATGCAATCGGAGGCAGGCGTGGCAGGAGCGATTCATGGAATGCTCCTGGCAGGCTCCATGAGCACGACTTT
>CAIJRY010000001.1 GCA_903823215.1 uncultured Spartobacteria bacterium | reverse complement strand
ATGCCCATCAGAATCGGAAGGAGGTCTGATCGACTGGTGCAAAACCTCGGCGATGATGCGGGCAAGGGCCATGTTGTCTCAACATAGCCAGATGCTCCGCCGTGGCATAGCCCCGATGTCGGGAAAATCCATACTGTGGATATTCGCGATCGAGTTCCTCCATGATCCGATCACGCGTTACCTTGGCCAGAATGCTCGCAGCAGCAATACTCAAGCAGAGTCCGTCGCCCCCCACGAGGGCCGTCTGTTCGACTGGCAATCCTTTGACAGGGAGTCCATCGATGAGCGCATGGGCAGGATGATGTCCGATTTTCTGTAATCCTTCCAAAGCCCTTCGCATGGCAAGCCATGTCGCCCGAAGGATATTAAGATGTCCGATTTCTTCAGGACTTGAATGAGCAACGGAATAGAAAATTGACTTATTTTCAGTTAAATGGACATAAAGCTTTTTCCTCACCTGATGACTAAGCTTCTTGGAATCATCAAGTCCCTGAAGCGAAAACCCTTGCGGTAAAATCACAGCTGCAGCCGTGACGGGTCCGGCCAACGGGCCCCGACCTGCTTCATCAACCCCGGCCACCGGATGAATTCCACGGCTCCAGAGTGCTTCCTCATGCAGAAGTGTGGGCCCTCTCCCTTGATTCCCTGACAGGTCGTTATAAAACCCGCGACGCTTTTTCGTCATCGGGTCTTAGGAGAATAGGAATGCCCTGCAAAGTGCCTTCCGCCGAGATTCAGAGTGAATCAGGCAGCGACTTCCGCAGCCTTCTCCTTCACCGTGGTGGCTGCCTTGCCCTTGCGGTCCCGGAGATAGTTCAGCTTGGAACGACGCACCGATCCACGCTTTTCCACCTCGATCTTGGCGATACGGGGAGAATGGATGGGAAACACTCTCTCGACACCCTCACCGAAGCTGACGCGACGGACGGTGAAATTGGCATTGATACCGGCACCCTTGCGACCTATCACGATGCCTGCATACTTCTGAATTCGTTCCTTGTCACCCTCGATGACGCGTGTGTGGACGCAGATGGAATCCCCGACCTCAAACGATGTGATGTCGGTTTTGAACTGTTCTTTTTCGATGGTGGTGATGATGCTCATGACGGAAAAATGGCCGGAAATTGCGCTAAAGTGGTCGGGTAGAATGCCCCTTATTCACCCCCTTGGCAAGAAGTAAAACCAGCTTTTGATGCGCCAAGGAACTGAATCCATCTCTCATGCCTTGGCTTTTTTCCTCTCAGGGATCATGATTGACGGCTCTATGATTACACTCGGCATTGACAGAGGAACTCAAAGCACCAAAACCGTCGCCCTTGACATCGTCACTGGCGAGATCCTGGCGAATGCGCAACAGGCGTATGGATTTGTGGAGGCTCAGGGTGAAGGAGCCATGGAACAGGATCCCGGTGTCTGGATTGCCGCCGTCGAGGCAACGATTTCCCATGTACTCGAAAAACTAGGCAACCGCCGGAGCGAGGTTTCAGGAATTGGCGTCAGTGGGCAGCAGCATGGTCTTGTCCTGCTTGATGCAGACAACCAGGTCGTTCGTCCGGCCAAACTCTGGTGTGATACTTCCACCATCGGACAGTGTGAGGAGCTCACGGTAGAACTTGGTGGTGCCGAGGCCGTCGTCTCCCTTATTGGCAATGCGATGCTCACCGGATACACAGCCCCCAAGATCCTCTGGGTACGCCAGAATGAGCCGCAGAACTGGAAAAAAACCGCATCAGTGCTCCTGCCTCACGATTATATCAACTGGTGGCTGACAGGCAGCAAGAGTATGGAATATGGTGACGCCTCCGGCACCGCCCTGCTCGATGTGCGCACGCGCACCTGGTCACAACCGGTACTCGATGCAGTCGCTCCGGGTCTGGCCGCCAAGTTGCCTCCGCTACGTCCCTCTTCGGAACCGGCTGGAACACTCCGCCCACAACTCGCCTCTGCCTGGAATCTTACATCCAGCGTCACCGTCAGTCCGGGCGGTGGTGACAACATGATGGGGGCCATCGGCACGGGCAATGTGCGCCAAGGGGTCATGACGGCCAGTCTCGGCACCTCCGGAACTCTCTATGCATTCAGCAATGCCCCCGTGGTTGATCCCCGTGGTGAGGTTGCCGCCTTCTGTGACAGCACCGGTCACTGGATGCCGCTGGCCTGCACGATGAATGTGACCCTGGTGACAGAACTCACCCGCAAGCTCCTCGGTGACTGGAGTGTCAAGCAATTCGACAATGTCGCTGCCACCGTCCCTGTCGGAAGCGATGGCCTGCTGCTCCTCCCCTATCTTGCCGGTGAACGGACTCCCAACCTACCCCGTGGCAGCGGAGTCCTTCATGGGATCAATACTAAAAATTTCACAGCCCCTCATCTTGCTCGGGCCGCCATGGAGGGAGTTACCCTTGGTCTTGCCTATGGACTCTCCCGTTTCCAGTCTCTCGGAGTCAATCCGACCGAAATCCGTATCACGGGCGGGGGAAGCAATAGCCCTTTCTGGAGGCAACTCTGCGCCGACGTCTTCGGCGTTCCCACCGTCTGCCTCACCTCCAGCGAGGGAGCAGCTCTCGGAGGAGCCATCCAGGCTGCCTGGAGTGCTGGCTCCGATCATTCGATTGAGGCTCTTCATGCCATTAGCGACAGACTTGTCCTTGTTGATGAATCTACGCGTTGCACACCGGATGCAAACAATCACGCCATGTATATAAAACTTCTGGAGCGATCCAACACACTGCGGTCCGCCCTCTCCGCTGCCGAGCTTCTCTAAATTTTAGCCTTCATCCCTCTGCAAATGCGCCTTGTCCTTGCCGCCACGGGAGCCAGCGGATCGATCTACCTCCAACGGCTCCTTCATCATCTGGAGAATGGCGGACACGAGATTCATCTGGTGCTCTCTCCCTATGCAAAGCAGGTGATTCATGAGGAAATCGGCGGGCTTCAACTCCCTGAAGGAGTGATCGAGCATAGCGAGAAATCGATGAATGCGCCCTTTGCCAGTGGAAGCGCCCTCTTTAACGGCATGGTAATTCTCCCCTGCTCCATGGGCACCATCGGACGCATCGCCGCCGGAACCAGTGAGAATCTGATTCTACGCGCCGCTGATGTCTTTCTTAAGGAACGCCGCAAGCTCATTCTTGCTCCACGCGAGACCCCGTGGAATCTGATTCATGCGCGCAATATCGTCACCGTCACCGAGGCGGGAGCGATCGTGATGCCCGCTTCACCTTCGTTCTACTCACACCCCAAGAGCTTTGACGAACTTGCCGACACCGTCGTCTGGCGGGTGCTGGATCAGCTTGGCATTGATGCTCCCAATGCCTGCCGTTGGCGCGAGGATTCCTCACTCGATCAGGAGTGATGAAACGACCAAGCAAAGAACAGCTTCTTGCAGCCCTTGCGGCAGGACTGGCGAGATTGGTTTTCAGCACGATCCGCCTGCGTGTGACCGATCACTCGGGATTTTTGAAAAATCCCCCCGACAGCCCCCGCATCCTCGTCTTCTGGCACAACCGGATCCCTGCCATCGCCATCGCCTTCCTACGGCACTATCCCGGTCGCCATCCTTCACGCAAGGGTGTCACGGTGCTCACCAGTCCGAGCAAGGATGGCGAGATACTCTCCGGGGTCATGGCTCATCTCGGCATGGGCTCGGTACGAGGCTCCAGTTCACGGCGAGGATCAACTGCGATCCGGGAACTTTCCGCCCTGCTCGAGTCAGGCGTGGATCTTGCAATCACACCCGACGGACCTCGTGGGCCGAAGTATTCACTTGGTCAGGGTGCAGTCTTTCTGGCGCACAAAACCGGCATTCCGATCATACCTCTTCATGCCCGCTATCATCATGCGATCCGGCTGAAAACCTGGGATAACTTTGCCATTCCCCTCCCCTTCTCCCTGATCGAGGTGACGATGGATCCTTACATGACGATTTCTCCTGCTTCTGATCTGGAAACAGAACTCCTGAAACTGGAAACATTGTTGCGCGAGAAAGCCGAGCAGGCTGATGCACAGGTCTAAATCTCTTAGAAACAGATCATCGAACTGGGTCTCGCCCTAGCTCATGACCAAACACAATTGATAGGGATTCATCTCCCAACTATGTGATCCTGTTCCCCCTTTTGACTGATCACAGCATAAAAAATGGGGAGGGCGCTTCCGCCCTCCCCATTGGTATGATTTCTTGGGAAGACCTTCTCTTAGATGAACTCGTTGACGAGATTTTCCAGGTATTCCTGACCGCCAGAAGGAGGCAGCGGGGCTTCCTTGGCGAGTGCATGAGCTTCCAGATCGGCAAGCGTGGCTTTTCCTGACTCGATCTTCTGACCCAGAGGGCCATCCCATGACGAGTAGCGGGCCTTGACGAATTCCTCAATACGACCATCGGCGCGGATCGCCGCCGCGATCTTGAGTCCACGGGCAAAGGTGTCCATGCCACCGATGTGGGCGTGGAATAGATCGGCAGGAGTGTTCGACTCACGGCGACGCTTGGCATCGAAGTTGAGTCCACCTTCCTTCAATCCACCCATCCTGAGCACCACTAGCATGACCTCGAGGGCAAGGTAGAGATTGGTCGGGAACTGATCGGTATCCCAACCGATAAGTTCGTCCCCACGATTGGCATCGATACTGCCGAGTTTTCCTGCGGCGGCGGCGACGGTCAGCTCATGGCGCATGGTATGACCTGCGAGTGTGGCGTGATTCGTCTCGATGTTGAGTTCGAATTCATCAAAAAGGCCGTATTCACGAAGGAAATTCAGGCAGGCTGCGGAATCCGAATCATACTGGTGAGTGGAGGGTTCGCGTGGCTTAGGCTCGATCCAGAATTTGCCAGTGAAGCCGATTTTCTTTTTCCAATCCACGGCCATGTGCAGGAAGGCGGCAAGGTGATCCAGTTCGCGCTTCATATCGGTATTCCAGAGCGAGGAATATCCTTCACGGCCACCCCAGAAAACATATCCGCCACCACCGAGATCGTGGGTGACACTGAGCGCCTTCTTCACCTGGGCTGCTCCGTGGGCAAAGACATCAACACTCGGAGAAGTTCCAGCTCCGTTGGCAAAGCGTGGGTGAGCGAAAAGACAGGCAGTGCCCCAGAGAAGCTTTTTGCCCGTGCGCTCCTGCTCTTCCTTCAGCGTTCCGGCAACTGCGTCAAGGGCTTTGTTGGATGCGGCCAGTGTCTCGAGTTCGGGAGCGACATCGCGATCATGGAAGCAGTAGTATTCGATACCGATCTTCTCAAGGAACTCAAAGAAGACGCGCACGCGCTTCTGGGCATTCTCGACAGAATTGGAACCGTCATCCCATGGAGTGATGGCGGTGCCGCCACCAAACGGATCAGCGAGAGGATTGCGCATGACATGCCAGTAGGCGGCCGCAAAACGCAGATGATCGCGCATGGACTTACCCTCGACAAGCTCTTCTGGGTTATAGTGTTTGAAAGAAAAGGGATTCTTGGACTTGGCTCCCTCATACTTGATGACAGGAATATCGGGGAAGAAACTCATAGGAGTGTTTTTTTAGATTAGGGGTTGAAGTGAAGCGTCCATGCCAAATGATCCGATGCACTTTGTAAAGAAGAGTAATGTATCGCTTTTTTGAAAGCGAAGGGTTGCATTGCCGCGCGTTCTTATTCACAAAAGGAAGTCATATCCCATGCACATACCTGATTCCCCCCCTGTATCATCCAGCTCCATCCACGAGAAGCAGAACACCTTCTTCATCATCCTGATCAGCGCGACGGCTGCGATCGGGGGCTTCCTTTTTGGATTTGATAGCGGGGTCATCAATGGAACCGTTGACGCGCTCAAGCATGCCTTTGATTCCTCAGCAACGGGTTCTGGGTTCAATGTCGCCTCGATGCTGCTGGGATGTGCCGGAGGTGCCTTCATCGCGGGTAATTTCTCGGATAAATTTGGCCGCAAAAAAGTGATGATCTTCACCGCGCTCCTCTTCACCCTGAGTGCGTGGGGATCGGGTATCTCCACAAATTCTACGGAGTTTGTCCTGTTCCGACTGGTCGGAGGATTTGCCATCGGTGCAGCGAGCGTGCTCTGTCCGGCATACATCAGCGAAATAGCGCCAGCCAGCATCCGGGGACGACTTTCCTCCCTCCAGCAACTCGCGATCGTGCTCGGTCTCTTTGCTGCCTTTTTGAGCAATTACCTCATCGCCTTGGGAGCGCACGGGGCCTCGGGCCACTTCTGGCTTGGATACGAAGGATGGCAATGGATGTTCTGGGTCGGAATGATACCTGCGGGTATTTTCCTGTTTGCACTATTTGCCATCCCAGAGTCACCCCGTTATCTCGTGGCCGTTGGTAAGAACAAGGAAGCAAAGGTCGTGCTCTCACGCTTAATCAATCCCTCCGATGTTGAGAACAAGGTGCGAGAGATTCAGGACACTCTCAAGAAGGATCATGTGCCTCAAATGAAAGATCTCTACGATGTCGAGAAAAAGCGCATCCACCCCATCCTCTGGGCCGGTATCGGATTGGCAGCTTTTCAGCAACTTATTGGCATCAATGTGGTCTTTTATTACGGGGAGGTTCTCTGGACAGCTGCCGGTTTCACCCAAGCAAATGCCCTTCTGATCAATGTCATCAGCGGAGCGGTGAACATCGCCTCGACGCTCATCGCCATCTCACTCATCGATAAGCTAGGTCGTAAGCCGCTCTTGATCATCGGATCTGTCGGTATGACCATCACGCTGGGAACGCTTGCCTATATTTTTGGAACCTCCCCAATGGAGGCGGGCAACCTCAAGCTTTCCCCCTCCAACGGAACTTTTGCCCTTCTTGCCGCAAACGCCTATGTCTTCTTTTTTGGAATATCCTGGGGTCCAGTCATGTGGGTGATGCTGGGTGAAATGTTCCAAAATCAATTTCGCGGAGCCGCCCTTTCACTCAGCGGATTTGTCCAGTGGATGGCCAACTTCGGGATCACCATGACCTTTCCGATCATGCTTGCAGGGATGGGACTGGGAGGTGCCTATGGAGTTTATGCCATCTTCGCCCTCCTCTCCATTGTGTTTGTGGTGAAGGTCGTCAAGGAAACCAAAGGCATGGAGTTGGAAGAGATGGAAGGCTGATCACTTGTTGAAGTCGTGCCATGCCCTCTGATAATTTTCTGTGATGAAACTCATTGATGGCAAATCCGTGGCTGCAGAAGTCGAACAGGAAACCCGCACTCGGATCGAAATGCTGAAAACCCGTGGTATTACACCCGGCCTCGCAGTCGTGCTTGTCGGCGAAGATCCGGCTTCCCAGGCCTATGTCAGGAATAAGGATCGTACCTGTGCGGCGCTCGGGATGTATTCCCGAAAGATCGAGATGCCTGCCACAACAACGCAGGCAGAACTCATGGCCGTCGTCGCAGACCTCAATGCCGATCCGGCTATTCACGGCATCCTCGTCCAGTCCCCGCCTCCGAAGCACATCGATGAGAGGGCTGTTACCGAGGCTATTGATCCACGCAAGGATGTCGATGGATTCCATCCGGTCAATGTGGCGAAGCTTGTTATGGAAGACCTCACGGGATTCGTCCCTTGTACTCCTCTCGGATGTCAGCGCCTGCTGACTGCTGCAGGTATTGAGACGGCGGGGGCAGAAGTCGTTGTTGTGGGACGCAGCCTGATCGTAGGGAAACCGATGGCTTTCCTACTGATGGCCAAGGGAAAGGGTGGCGATGCCACGGTCACCATCGCTCATTCCCGCACACGCGACCTCGCCGCAGTCTGCCGCCGCGCTGACATCGTGATCGCTGCAATCGGTCGCCCTAAATGCCTTGGTGCCGAGCATATCCGGGATGGGGCTGTCGTCATTGATGTTGGCATCAACCGCGTTGCCGATCCTACCACCAAAAGCGGTTACCGGCTCGTCGGTGATGTGGATTTCGAAACCGTCGCCGAAAAATGCAAAGCGATCACTCCTGTCCCAGGAGGTGTCGGCCCGATGACGATAGCCATGCTGATGGGCAATACCGTGACGGCCTGCGAGAGGCTGACGGCGTAGCACTAAAATTATGAGGCGCGCCTGATTATGGAAAAAAATTCCTCCTTTGTTGGCCCCTGACCGACCATTGCGAGGCTGATGGTTTCATTCCGGAAGAGTTCCCGGGAGAGCGACTGAATTTCCGAAGGGGTTACCCTTGCAAGTGTGGCGTACACCTCTTCGGGAGGAACAATCCGTCCCAGCGTGAGAAGCAGGGTACCGAGTCGATAGTTCTGCGTGGCAGCCCGTTCCAATGCCATACGACTTGTCCCGATGGAATAGTCGCAGGCGCGGCGTAGCTCGGCGATGGAAACCCCTCTCTCGGCAACACGACGGCATTCTTTCAAGATCAGTTTAAGGGCTTTTGTCACATTGCCTTCATCCAGTCCGAGAGAGATGTCAAAGGAGCCGCAATCGGCATAAATTGAGAGGGAACTGCTGATCGAATAACAGAGGCCACGGCGTTCCCTGAGTTCCTGAAAAAGGCGTGAACTCATGTTTCCTCCAAGAATGATATTAAGCAGGGAGGCAATGTGCCTGCGGGGATCCCTGACTCCGACTCCGCGAAATGAAAGAGCCAGCTGGCTCTGCTGACTCTCGCGTGACGCGATAAAAATACGGGGTATTGTCTGCGGCACTGGAGCCTTGAATGAGTGAACGCGATTACCTCCTCCGTGATTTGGAAGTTTGCCGAACAGCCTGGATGCGAGTTTGACGACCTCGCCGTGATCTACAGCTCCAGCCGCAGTGAAAATTGTCCGTCCCGCATGATAATATCCCTTAAGGTGATCGAGGAGATCCTTTCTAGAGATCGAGGCAAGGGTACTTTTCGTTCCTGTGATCGGACGGGCAAGAGCATGACCTTGCCATGTCTGCCCGTTCAGAAGTTCATGGACATACTGGGCCGGTTCATCCCGAACCATTTCGATCTCTTCGGCGATGACCCCGCGTTCCCGTTCGATCTCAGAGGGATCAAACCGCGAGTTCTGATACATATCTGCAAGGACGCCTGCAACGCGGGGAAAATGATCGACGGATGCAGCAGCATAATAGCAGGTTCGCTCCTCATCGGTGAAGGCATTCAGATCGCCGCCGACACCCTCAACCTCCTCGCTAATCTGCCGCGCGGTACGCCTCTTCGTACCCTTGAAGAGAAGATGTTCCAGAAAATGTGAGATGCCGCTAAGACGCGCTGATTCAAACCGCGCTCCCACGGCACACCAGATGCCGACAGCTGCTGTCTGTGAAGCCGGCATGGAGCAGCTGGCCACCTTGAGTCCATTGGGGAGCGTGGAAACCTTGGCGAGATGGGTGATTTGAGGCTGAGCGCCAGATGAAAGAGTACGAGCGTTCACGAAAAATTAGCGATTTCTATTATGGAGGATGGCCTCGGCGACAGCTAGGTCGTCAGGCCATGTGATTTTCAGATTTGGCTCCAGATTCTCAACGAAAGGCACACGCCACCCGGCATCCAGCATCACGGAGACCTCATCGGTCGGTTTGTCAGCGGCTGCTTCATCTAAGAGTTTGAGCAAAGTGGCCAACCGGAAAACCTGTGGCGTCTGCATCGCCCAGAGTCCCGTGCGATCCACCGTCCTGACAGCGCACTGATTCTGATCGGACTGATGGAGCGTGTCAGTGACGGGCACTGCCGCTGCAGAGGCCCCGTTCAAAGCGGCAGATTGAAGACAGCGGGTAATGAGCTTTGGAAGTATCAAGGGCCGCGCCGCATCATGAATCGCCACCAACTCGATGGACGAAGGAAGAGTTCGTAATCCGAGCACGACGGATTCGTGACGGTGGGCACCGCCAGCGATAACGGACAGAAGTTTTGAAATTCCTGCCTCTCGTGCGATATCGCGAAATTTCTCTTCACTTCCGGTTGGTGCCACGACGACGATGGCAGAAATGGCGGGCGTTTGCTCAAAAGCCAGCAGTGACCATGCAAGCAGGGGCTTCCCTGCCACTGCCACAGTGAGCTTGTCACCACCAAACCGGCTTCCTGATCCACCGCCCACAATCACAGCGGCAGAAGAGGTCAACGGAGCTGTATCGGCAAGAGACATAAGAAAAGAGCTGAGCAGGTGAAAAAGTTTTAGCTGTTTGGACTGTAGGCTATTAGTTCATGGGAATGTCGAGCGGTTGAAAGTCGAGAAATGCCATTTCTGACTTCCTCCCCTTGCCTGCCATCACTTGATTGATTTTTCGGTGAAGTTTACGAAAGCAGCTTCTGCACCTCGGCACTCAGAATCTTGCCATCGGCGCGACCATTGGCTTTTGCCTGGGCAGCTTTCATGACAGCACCCATCTGTGCCTTGGCAACACCCGTTGGTGTTCCTAATGCCGCTCCAACCTCCGCGATAGCCTCTTTTACAAGAGCTACGATTTCGTCCAGGGTAAGCGGTGTCGGAAGATAGGCTGCCAGAAGCACAATCTCCTCCTTCTCCTTGGCGGCAAGCTCAGGGCGACCACCTTGCTCAAATCCCGCAGCAGCATCCTCGCGTTGCTTGATCTGCTTGCGGAGAATGCTCGTCGCCAGCTCATCATCGACGACAGAATCAGCGCCTCCCTTCTCGATTGCGGCATTCTTGAGTGCGGCCTTTACCATGCGCAGCGTGCTTAGTCGGGCTGCTTCACGGGCTTTCATGGCTTCCTTGAGGTCGTGATCGATCTGTTCTGCGAGTGTCATAGGGATGGTATTAGTGCTTTTTTGTAAGCTCACCACCCTACGCGCTTGAGTTGAACTCGTAAATGAATTCTCCTATTGGCATGTCCGTCCGCACACGCTTCGCCCCCTCTCCCACCGGTCTTCTTCATGTCGGTGGGGCCCGCACCGCTCTCTTCAACTGGATCTACGCCCGCAAACATGCCGGAGTCTTTGTCCTGCGTGTCGAGGATACCGATCATTCGCGCAATACTCAGGAGGCGCGTCAGGTCATCCTCGATGGCCTTCATTGGCTCGGTCTCGACTGGGATGAAGGCCCTCAGAAGGGGGGCTCCTTCGGCCCCTACTATCAGAGCGAGAGAAATCATATTTATGAGGAATATCTTAGCCGCCTCGAAAAAGGCGGCCATCTCTACGAAGATCATGGAGCCATCCGCTTCCGCTCCCCACGCGAGAAAGTGATCCTGCAGGACGAAATTTGTGGCAGGATTGAATTTGACCTTACCAATCCCGGCACCCATCCCGACATCACCCTGCGCCGTCCCGATGGATCATGGATCTTCCATTTCGTGAATGTCGTGGATGACATCGAAATGAAGATTTCCCATGTCATCCGTGGTGAGGATCATCTATCCAATACCCCGAAGCATATCGAGCTTTACAAAGCCCTTGGTGCGGAACCACCCCGTTTCGCCCACATGCCCCTCATCCTCAACCGCGATGGGAGCAAGATGAGCAAGCGTGATGAAGGGGCCGCACTTGGCTCGTATCCCGAGCAGGGCTATGCCCCGGAAGCCGTCCGTAACTATCTCTGCCTTCTCGGATGGTCGCCAAAGGACAACCGCGAAATGATCTCAATCTCCGAGGTCATAGCTCTCTTCGAGCTCAATCAGATCAATCGCCGCAATGCCGCATTTGATTTGGCTAAGTGCTTCTGGCTCAACGGACAGTATCTCTTGCAGATGGATCTGGCCCGCTACACCGAGCTGGCAATTCCCTTTCTGGAAAAGGCAGGCATCTCATGGCCAAGTTATGAGTCCCTCGAACAGGTACTCGCAATCGTGAAACCAAAGCTCAAACTGCTCAGGGATCTCCCCGAGTGGGTGATTCCCTTCTTCACGGAGGAATTTCCCTACGACAAGGAATCCGTGGCCAAGAGCCTTCAGGGAAATGACAGGGGGGAAAGCGGTTCCGCGCGCCTTGAGGCACTCTCGACAGCCTTTGCAGAGCTTCCTCTCTGGAATGCGTCGGCACTGGAGACTTCTCTCAAGGAGACCGCAATCAAGCTCGGAGTCAAGACCGGCGAACTGGTACACCCCGCCAGGGTGGCGGCGAGTGGACGATCTGTTGGTCCCGGACTTTACGAGATGCTTGAAATCCTCGGCCCTGAGCGTACCTTGATCCGCTTCGCAGCCGGAGCAATCAAGGCGATTGCTTAATCAACCGACCGTTTCACCAATCATGCCGCAGCTGGTTTACGCAGCCGAGGATCTTGCCGGTAACGGTCTTCTCTTCCGGGATCTGTTTCTCGATGGGAATCCCTGTCCGGCTCGTCTCGCTGTCTTTGGGGATCCTGTTGCCCATTCCAAGTCCCCTCAGATGCACAATGCTGCACTCAAGAAACAAAGGAAGCCTCTGCAATATGTCCGCATCCAGGTGGCGGCAGACCAACTGGAAGGGGCATTACGGAATCTTGAACCGGCTGGTTTCCTTGGAACCAATCTCACCATTCCCCATAAACAGGCAGCTCTGGAATTCATGGATGAAATCACTCCTGAGTCACGGCTCATGGGTGCGATCAATACCGTCGCCCTGTGCGAGGGAAAGCTCCATGGATACAATACCGATGGCCCCGGATTTGCAGCGGCGGTCAATGAATCCTTCGGTGTTGAGCTAGGCACACTAAGGGTTCTTATTCTAGGAGGGGGAGGCGGAGCAGGTAGAGCCATCACCGTGCAGTGCGCCCTGGCCGGATGCCCTACAATCTTTGTAGCGAATCGAACGCTCGAAAAGGCTCAACTCCTTTCGGAAGAAATCGAAGAGAATCTGGAAAAATCAATCACTCCGATCCGGCTTTCTCCGGCAGCGCTTGAAAATTCAACTTCCTGTGTCGATCTCATCGTCAACGCCACTTCGCTCGGCATGAAGGAGGCCGATCCTTCTCCGCTTCCCGATGGAATCCTGAGCAAGGATCATCTTGTTTATGACACCGTCTATAGCGGTGGCACCACTGCCCTCACCAGACAGGCACAAGCAGCCAGTTCTAAATACGCCAATGGTCTCTCCATGCTGATCCATCAAGGCGCACTCGCCTACGAAATCTGGTTTAATGAACCGGCACCACTAGAAACGATGCGTACAGCCCTGGAAGAAGCAGTCAGGGAATGATTTCCGTTCCTACCCCTTCCTCAGAAAAGGCTTCGAGGAGAACCGCATGAGGCACTCCGGCTCCAAGCAAGTGGACTTTGCCAAGGCCTGATTTTCCACCCCCTCCTGCCAGAGCCTTCGTTGCTGAGCGGACTTTGGGAATCATGCCCCCGGCAATGATTCCTCGCTCGATAAGCTCCTCAGTCTGTGAAGCAGTGAGGCTGTGGATGAGTGAAGAGGAATCGGCCGGGTCGTGCATCAGTCCAGGCACATCACTAAGGAAGATAAGCTTGGTTGCAGGAAGGGCTGCGGCTAGGGCTGCGGCTGAGACATCCGCATTGATGTTCATCGGCTCACCAGTGACCAGGGCACCAAGGGGGGAGATCACCGGAACAGAATCCTGATCCAGAATCTGATGGATGCGATCGGGATTGACTTCTTCAGCCTCTCCAACAAATCCCAAATCAACCTCCTTACCGTCGGCACTCTTGATGGGAGGAAGTTTTTTTGCGGTAAACACTTCTCGCCCCGAAAGTCCGACTGCCTTGACCCCAAGCTTCGCAAGCTGTTCAACGATGCTGGGATTGACTTCCTCGTCGAGGACAGAACGGACGATCTCTACCGTCGCGGCATCGGTGACACGGAGCCCACCCACAAATTGAGGCGTGAGCCCCTGCTCCTTCATCCTGGCATTAATCGCCTTGCCACCACCATGCACGAGGACAACACGGATACCGACGGCATCCAGGAAGGCGATATCGACAAGGAATCGCTCCACCTGCTCCTCTGCCTCCATCGTACTGCCGCCATATTTGATAAGGAAAATACCGCCCCGGAAGCTCTGAAGATAGGGGAGAGCCTCAAGCAAGGTTTCTGCCCTCTGCCGGGCTGTGATCTGGGATGCCATGATAAAAGAACTATAAAGAAAATTCCGTCAGGTTAAGCCGGACATAATCTTCCGTCAGGTCGGTCGTGAGTAACCGGGCCTCCCCTTTACCGCTGTGCAGATCAACCGTGACGGCAAATTCCTTCTTTGCGGCTATTTTTCTCAAAGCTGCTTCCCCCTTCGCATCCTGGCATTCCATCCCGTTTTTGGCAGCACTCATCCCGTCATAGATGATCTCTACCTTGCCCGGGTCAAAATCGACCCCTGCGTAGCCGGCAGCACAAAGGATACGGCCCCAGTTGGGATCGCCACCAGCCCAGGCAGATTTCACAAGCTGGGAATTGGCAACGGATCGGGCGATTTTGTGAGCATCTGCATTCGATTTTGCTCCTATCACAGTCAAGGCAATCACTCGTGATGTCCCCTCCCCGTCGGCGACGATAGCCCGGGCAAGATCGGCACATACCATGTGCAAGGCTTCAGAAAAGATTTTCTTTTCTCCAGCTGATTTGATTGCCACGGCGGAGGTGCCGTTAGCCAGCAGGAGCACCGTGTCATTGGTGCTGCAATCTCCATCCACGCTGATGCAGTTGAATGTTTGAGAAATCACCTCGCCGAGCGCCTTTTGCAGGAAAGCCGGTGGCACGGCGGCATCAGTCGTGATGACACAAAGCATCGTCGCCATGTTTGGCGAGATCATACCGGCACCTTTTGCCAGCCCTCCTATGCGGAAAACCTTGTTCCCGATCTTCACCTCATAGGCTGATTGCTTCGGTACCGTGTCGCTTGTCATGATCGACTTGGCGGCTTCTGTTGCGGCTGCCGGAGTATTCTGTAGCGACCATGCTGCGTGCTCGATGCCAGGAATCATTTTACCGATCGGAAGTTGCACCCCGATCCGCCCCGTGGAGCAGACCAATACTTCATCGAGAGGAATATCGAGGGCGAGGGCGGTGACAATGGCTGTTTCCTCGGCAGCTTGTTCGCCAGGCTCACCCGTGCAGGCATTGGCGTTGCCGCTATTGAGGAGGACAGCCGAGGCACGGGCATTATCGAGATGACGGCGGGAGAGAAGCACCGGAGCTGCCTTGACCAGATTCGTTGTAAAGACACCGGCGGCAGCGGCAGGAATGTCGGAAACAACAAGACAGAGATCGTTGCGGAGCGGGCCTGATTTTGGACTGGAGCGCTTTATACCGCAGGCGGCGGTGGCGGTGGAAAAACCCTTCGGGGCGTTCACTCCACCGACAATGCGTTTGGGATGTTTAGACATGGAAGGAATCAGATTAACAGAAACTCACAATGATAAAAGGGATGAAGGAGGTAGGCACTAATCAGCTTTCAAATTTCAGGTTTCATCCTTCACGCACTCAAAGCAATCCTGCCGTCTCTGGCAAACCGGATCTGATATTGAAGCACTGCACGGCCTGACCTGCTGCTCCCTTCACCAGATTATCAATCACCGAAAGGATCACGACCCTTCCTGTCCGAGGCTCGTCGAAGAGGGCAATGTCACAGAAGTTCGTCCCTGTGACATGTTTTGTCTCCGGGGGGGTCTCCCGGATCCGTATAAAAGGCTCCGCGTCATAGGCCGCGTGCAGCGCAGCCTTCAACTCGGTGACACTCTTTCCTTCCACGGGGGTCGCCACAATCGTCGTATGCATACCCCTGGTCATCGGCGCAAGATGGGGAATGAAAGTCAGGGTCACCTTATTGCCGGAAGCATGGGAAAGCTGCTGCTCGATCTCGGAGAGATGCCGGTGGCGTGGCACTCCATAAGCTTTCATATTCTCATTGCACTCAGCATAGAGATATTCGGTTGCTGCCTTCCTTCCCGCGCCGCTCACTCCGCTTGCACTGGCAACAACGATTCCCGTCGGATCGAGCAGTCCCGCTGCGAGCAGAGGCTGGAGAGGGAGCTGGATGCTGGTGGGATAGCAACCTGCGCAGGCAATAAGCGGGGAATTTCTGATTCCCTCCCGGGACAATTCAGGAATCGCATAGATTGCCTGTGCCAGCAGCTCAGGGGCCGGATGGGCACCCCCATAATAATCGGCATAGACTTCGGCATCCCTGAGCCGGAAATCAGCACTCAGATCGATGACAATCTTGCCCGCCTTGAGCGATGGCACGGCGTATTCGGCAGCCACTCCATGGGGGAGCGCGAGAAAGATAATCCCTGCATCACATTGGGCGACATTCTCAGGGAAGGCATCATGGAAGGGAACTGAAGCGATCTTATGCCCGGCAAACCGATGCATGACTTCGCCCAGTGTCTTGCCCTGATATTGCCTCGAAAAGAGCGCGGTCACATCGGCAAAAGGATGCCGATCCAAAATCGCACACAGCTCTTCGCCCCCATAGCCGCTGGCACCAACGACGGCGACCTTCCGAATGGGCAAATCGTGGGAGTTTGTGGTGTGGCTCATGAGGTGTAGAGACTAAGAGAGCTGATGCAGGGGGAAAAGCTGGAAAAGATCCTTCCTGCGCGAAAACTTGCTTGCACCCTGTCATGCGAAGCACGATTCTCCAGAGTCCGAGACGGGCTGTAGCACAGCTTGGTAGTGCGCTTGAATGGGGTTCAAGAGGTCGTGGGTTCGAATCCCGCCAGCCCGATCTTGGTAATCAAGGACTTACATAGGGCCCCGACAAAAACCGACAAACCACTATCCTCATATGGTTTCATACGAGGGCATATGACAGGTGAAGACAATGCCGTACGGGTTTTCTACTCCCCGAGTGACTTCAACTCCGATTGCGCGAGTTTGTATTCGTCATAACTTTTCATCTCTGTTGCGAGGCATTTGTGAAAGTAGTCGACGGCCGTTTTCTTATCGCCGGAGAGGAGTTTCTTCATCCCGGAGTAATACCATGCCTCGCAGTGCTGGCCCTTGTCTTTTTCAGTATCGGAAGATGTTGCGGCACCGAAGAGGTCTGCCTCGGTGACGGTGCCGAGGAGAAACCCTGCTACCTTGGATACCCAGTCTCCAGGGGCGGCTTTCCACCGCTTCTCCATGTAGGTGGAGAGTTCCTTGCTGGCTGCATCAGTCTCGCCGAGGCGGGAGCGAATGAGCCAGATATTAAGATGAGGATAATCTTTGTCATCCTCAGATTCAGATACCTCACAAGCATACCGATAGTCCAACAACGCATCCATCCAAGCGTACATGATATTTTTGACTTTCCCTAGGGAGCGATAGGCAAGTGCGTCTTTCGGGTTGAGTTCAATGGCCTTGTCGTAGTCGGCAATCGCACCAGCCAAGTCGTTCTTGTCTAGTTTGGCTTTCCCTCGGGAGCGATAGGCAAGTGCGTCTTTCGGGTTGAGTTCAATGGCCTTGTCGTAGTCGACAATCGCACCTTCCAAGTCCTTCTTGGCAAGTTTGGCAAAACCTCGATTGAGGTAAGCATTGGCATCTTTCGGGTTAAGTTCTACGGCCTTGTCGTAGTCGGCAATCGCCCCGTTTAAGTCCTTTTTGGCAAGTTTGGCTTCCCCTCGGAAGAAATAGGTACGGGTGTATTTTGTATTGAGTTCAACGGCTTTGTCGTAGTCGATAATCGCGCCGTTCAAGTCGTTCTTGGCTTGTTTGGTTAACCCTCGACCGAGATAAGCACTGTCGTCTTTTGGGTTGAGTTCGATGGCCTTGTTGTAGTCGGCAATCGCACCTTCCAAGTCGTTCTTGGATTGTTTGGCTTCCCCTCGGAAAAAATAGGCGCGGCCGTCTTTGGGGTTGAGTTCGACGGCCTTGTCGCAGTCTGAAATCGCGCCTTCCAAGTCTTTTTTGGAAAGTTTGGCTATTCCCCGTTGCAGGTAGTCAAGAGCGTCAGTTAAATGTTTTCTCTGCTCCACATCGTTGGTATCAGATAATCGGATACCCGAAAGGTCTTGATTCTTTTGCCTCTCTGCCAACTGGGCAGTGAGTGGCCCGAAAAGCTGCTCTTGGACTTGGGGAGGAACATAGTTCGCCCAAGCGTATTCCTTCAGTTTTCCTAACACCTGAGGAGCATCCGAGTCTGTAGGTTTAAGATCTGCAAGGGCTCCAGCTATTTGCACTGTGGCGGCATGGGCCTGAGCAGCCCGGGAATCCTCCAACTGTTTTCGCTCCATCTCGTAGTTTTGAACGGCCTCCTGTCGATCTTCCCTATCCTTGCTTTGAAAGTACCGTTGGCCCTGTATGGCTTGCATTAGGTTTTTATCTTGCCCACTAACAGGATATGGCCCCATCGGATTGACTACTGTCACAGGATTACCATTTACATCTGTCCCTACCATCACTTGCCCACAGCAGATTTTGAACGGGATCAAGAATCCTATCAGGAGAATGCAACTCCGCTTTGAAATCATGGAAATCATGCTATATTGCCACATGATTTTGGTGCACGATAATTTATGCGGCCTACTCTCTTTGATGTCACTCACCCCCCTTTTATCCGACAGATCGCCGACAAAAGGGTTCATAAATTTTCCGCTGGTTTCATATAATTTCCTACCTTTGCTTATGTCTTACAGAGAAATGTGTCTTTCTACAGAGATGGGTTTAATACAATACAACAGGTTCGAATCCCGCCAGCCCGATTTCTCGATATTCCGAAGAGATTGTTCTCTCTGAAGAGGTTCCAGAGGGATGGCGGGGTAGCTGGGTTGGGCAGATCCCTACGGAATTGCTATGGGGTGGGATTGTTACGTAAAAGTAACATCCCTCGCCTTTCTTTATCTTGGAAAAATCGGGGGAATAGATTAAAAACACACCGCTTCTGAGATCGTTTAGATCCCTTAAAGACAACAAAAACCAACCCTCATGAAAAAAACTCTCATCGCTCTTGCCCTTGTCGCAGGACTCACCTCATTCGCAGGATCTGCGAAGGCAAAGGTTCTGGATGCTGCCATCACAACCTCCACTTACAGCGGCTTGGTCAGCTTCAATGCCGATGGCTCTACCAATGTGATCACGACGTCTGGTCTGTCGCTTCCTAATTCCCCGACCGCTCTTGCTTTTGACTCCACAGGAAACCTCTTCATTGGTACTGCGGGTGGAACAATCAGACAAATGACTCCCGATGGTACGGTCAGCTATTTCTCCCAGAGTTTCCTAGGCGCTGGATCTCTCAATGGAGTCAATGGATTGGCTTTCAACTCCTCTGGCAAACTCTTTGCCTCAATTACTACCAGTGTCTACAGCGGCTTGGTCAGCTTCAATGCCGATGGCTCTACCAATGCCATCACGACATCTGGTGTGTCGCTTCCCTCTCAACCGACGGCTCTTGCTTTTGATCCCACAGGAAACCTCTTCGTTGGTTCTGCCCAAGGAGGAATTAGAAAAATGACTCCCGATGGTACGGTCAGTATGTTCTCCCAGAGTTTCGGTGGCACTGGATCTCTCAATGGAGTCAACGGGTTGGCTTTCAACTCCTCTGGTACTCTCTTTGCCTCAATCACAACCAGTGCCTACAAGGGCTTGGTGAGCTTCAATCCCGATGGCTCCACCAATGTGATCACCACATCCGGTGTTTCGCTTCCTAATACCCCGACCGCTCTTGCTTTTGACTCCACAGGAAACCTCTTCATTGGAGGTACGAGTGGAGCAATCAGAGAAATGACTCCCGATGGTACGGTCAGTTATTTCTCACAGAGTTTCATAGGCACTGGATCTCTCAATGGAGTCAATGCTTTAGCGTTCCAACCTCAATCAGTTCCCGAACCCTCCACCTACGCACTCTTCGGCATCGGAGCCATTGGAATGCTGATGGTGCTACGTAGGAAGAAGACTGCTTAAAACTTTAAGACTCTCACAGAAGACCCATCCTCTTCATTGGGGATGGGTTTTTCTTTGCCCTCATCTGAAGCGGTCGGTTCGACTACCCGCGCGATAGCGGATTCTTTCTAGCGTAGCCTCTATCGCAGAGCCTTTCGCAGAAAGGATAACTCCCGCCAGCCCGATTTCTCGATATTCCGGAGAGGTTGTTCCCTCTGAAGAGGTTCCGGAGGGATGGTGGGGTAGTTGGGTTTGGCAGGCTTTAGCCGGGTTTGACCATTCGCTTCGGAATCGCTATGGAGATGCGATTGTTACGAAAATGTTGCGTTCCTCCTTCTTTTTTTTCTTGGCAAATCTCGGGGGGGGGGGAGACTTGACGGCGATTCGATAAAAAAAATTCAAAAACCAAAACCAACCAACCTCAGTCAACTGATTCCAATGAAAAAAACCATCCTCGCTCTTGCCCTTGTTGCAGGACTCACCTCATTCGCAGGATCTGCGAAGGCTGATGACGACTTTAATTTGATGATCATCAATGACCAGCAGGGTCAGCTTTCTGCTTCCGCTCAAAACACCATCGATGCGATCAACGCAAATATAGCAAGCTACAGTCTTTCTTCACTGGAAAACTCGTTCTTCACCTACAACGGTGCCGTAGGGCAACTGAATGCTGATTTCAGTAACTTTTCGAATCAGTTGAATTCGGGGTATATGACCTTCCTTGTCGGTAGTGATACTGTCCAAATGCAGATTGATTCCACTTCATGGAATAATGGTATTTATGCCATGGTTGCAACTATCAATAATGAAAATATAAAAGATATGTTCAGGTCCAACTTTCAACAAGCATCACAAAATCTTGATAGTACTCAATCTTCTTATCAGGCTTCGCTCCAATCCCACTATGCCGCCGTCCCCGAACCCTCCACCTACGCTCTCTTTGGAATCGGAGCCATCGGAATGCTGATGGTAATGCGTAGGAAGAAGACTGCTTAAAACTTTAAGACTCTCACAGAAGACCCATCCTCTTCATTGGGGATGGGTTTTTTCTTTGGTCTGTAGAGGTTGGTATAATCTGCTTCTACGAGAACAGACACCTCTCGAACACTCTTTGAAACAACGGAGTCCCCTCCTCCAATGGATTCTCAATTCTGTCAGCAATCTCCTTCTCGACATCTCTCACTGCTTCCTTCTGCTTGAGCTGATAGAGAAGCTCTAGGTCTAGGAATCCTTTCTGGTGAACATCCCTGAGTAGTATCTCGAGATTCTTCGGGTCCTTCGGCAATACCAATCCGTTCTGATTATAATCCATTTCTGCTTTGGATGGGTATGGAGCTGATGGAACGTAGTCCTTCTTCTTTGCTTCTGTTGTGATCACAGAATTATTTAAGCAGTCCTCTACGGAGAATTGGTTCTCCCTGTGGTTTCCTACGAATCAGCGTAGAAGACTTTCGAAGTGTCGAATGTGGGGAATTGCTTTTTCAATTCATCTACGATTCCCACGAGAAAGTCCGTCTTCGGAACAACATTCGGAACATCAGCTTCCTTCATACGATTGTTGCTGAGAGCGTAGAGCATGAAGCTGAACTTTCGAGCGACGAGGAATGAATCGATGTCTCGATAGCTCAGATAAGATTCATCACCTCTCTTCGGAAGACCGTAAGCTCCGTTGACATAGGCACGAGCAAACCACTTCTTAAACTCGTTGATGGCTGTGTTCTTCCTAGCGATGTTGTGTCCCTTAGTGGTCTGAGATGATTGAGACACTGTTACCGGCTATATACGACGTTCTGAGTGGGTCTGAGAATCGGATGGAATGGAAGGTGATGGCTGAATGTCGGAGGATGTTGCTGATTCGGTCTTTGGGATTCGGTGACTTTCTCCTCATCTTTGCCGTTGTCTTCATCGTAATCGAAAGGTCGGTGTCGTTCTCATTGAGGTATTCCAACCACTCTTTGAAAGCCGTTGGCAGTTCGGTGTAGTACCGTCCTCTGTGTTCTGATTGTCCTCTCTTTTTATAGATGAGGTTGTTGATGGTGATTCTTCCATTCTCCAGGTCGATGAATCGGTTGGTTGCGTAAAGATTTTTCTGTAAAATTGGTTAAGGGAGTGGAGAGTCGATGGGGTTCATGTTGAGGTAGATTTTTCCTGTGATCCACTCGTCGGAGATTTCACAGAGGAGGGCGGATACGAGGCGCAGTAGAGAGGCTT